>JAJBBL010000052.1 GCA_020532365.1 Candidatus Cloacimonadota bacterium
TACTTTAGTTCTGGATTTTGAGTTGATATATCCTGCAGTAGAGTCGTAAAATTGTTCTTCATAATACTTCCTCTTTTTTTCTATTACACTCTAAATGTAACGCAAGAAACATTCCAATTGAGCGGTTTTGCTGAAGATTGTTGATAAAAGTGGCTGAAGAGCTCCAATGGTATGCCGAATTTTACAGTAGTTACTCTATTGAAAGTCAAGGCGGCTCATAGCAGCCTACGAGTATGCTCCTTACTTGTCCCTTAGATGAGGGTTGCTAAAATCGAGTTATTGACTATCTTATTTGGTGGAATGATTTGAGAGAAGTTTTGCTTATATAGCTCTTTCAAGCATAAAAAGCTTGACTGGAATCGTGATATTTCAATAGTCAAAAGATAACTAAACGGAGGTAGTACCAGAATGGATAAAGAAAAGATTAAAGAGTTGATTGACATAGCAATTGAGAGAGAAGAAGAGTCTTACGAGTTTTACTCAAACGTTGCGACTGTTCTGGAAAATCCATCATTGAAGCAATTATTCACTGAACTGGCTAATGAGGAGATAGGACACAAGAATTTCTTACTCAATATTTTAGAAAAACCAGATGCTCACGTTGTTATTAACGCTCCAAAGATTGACTATAAGTTGGCTGAGCAGGTAGAGCTACCGAAGCTTTCAATGAGTATGAAGCCAGCAGAAGCTATTGCTTTGGCGATGAAGAAAGAGTTGCAAGCTGCGGAATTTTATCAAGAATTAGCAGCCAATATGTCTGATGAGAACTTAAAAGCATCTGCTATTAGTCTTGCCAATATGGAGTTAGCTCATAAAACCAAACTTGAGAAGGCATACGTAGACATAGCCTATATAGAAGCATTTTAATAAATTAGCTGTCGAGAGGATGGGACTGGTGTCTCAGCTGGTCTGCAAAATCAGTAGCGGGCGGATAAAACCGTCTGTGGCAGGTTCGATTCCTGCCCTCTCAGCCAGTTTTGTCCTTAAACCGATCCAATCATAGAAGAAATAAAATCGGAGGCTAATAATGAAGGTAGAACATTATACAGAGACCCTATTAGAAGACGTTACTGTTGAAGGTTCTAAGGGTTGTAAAATCAGATGGCTAATCTCGCAAAAGGATATGGCCCCTAATTTTGCTACAAGAATGTTTGAGGTAGCCCCTGGTGGGTTTACTCCATATCATACACACAATTTTGAGCATGAGGTTTACGTTTTAGAAGGAGAAGGGGTATTTGTTACAGAAGAAAAAGAATATCCTTTCAAAGCGGGCTATGTTCTCTACGCTGATCCAGGGATGAAACATCAGTTTAGAAACGCGGGCGACTCGACACTTAAATTCTTATGCATCGTTCCTATAGAGAATCCAAATCCTATTATAAAAGAGGAAAAAGAGGCTGAAAACCTTAACCCGTTTGCATCAGAAGAGGTTAATGACTGTTAGTCAAGCTTTGGTATTAAATAAACAAACTAATAAGAGGTAAAGAAATGGACAAAGATTTAAAGAAGTTTTTTACTGATCTGGTAGATGCGCCAAGTCCGTCAGGGTATGAACAGCCTGCACAAGATGTATACCGTGCGTTTGTTAAGCCTTACGCTGATGAAGTTAAGACTGATGTACACGGCAACGTAATTGCCCTCCGCAAAGGTAAAGGGAAGCTTAGAATGATGATCTCTGGGCACGTTGACGAGATCGGCTTTATGGTTAACTATATTGATAATGACGGATTTTTATACGTCAAACCAGTAGGTGGAATTGATCCCGGTTTGTTACCAGGCTTGAGAGTTAACGTCTACGGACATAAAGGGGTGGTCAGAGGTGTCTTTGGTAAAAAGGCTATCCATATGATGGCTCCGGATGAGCGAGAAAGGGTAGCAAAGCTTCACGACTTATGGATCGATATCGGCGCCCCTAACAAAAAAGAGGCTGAAAAAAGAGTCGCTATCGGTAATGTAGTAACCTTCTCACCAGGGATGGAAAAGCTCTATAAAGACGTAGTTATGACCAAAGCGACCGATAATAAGGTTGGAGTGTTTGTTGCGGGTACTGTTCTAAAACACCTGGCGAATGAAGATATTCAAGCTAACCTTTATTCTGTATCATCCGTCCAGGAAGAGATCGGAATCAGAGGTGCGAGAACGAGTGCTTACGGAATAGACCCACACGTTGCTATAGCTATTGACGTTACATTCACCTCGGATCATCCAGGTACAGACAAAAAACGTTACGGTGATATAGCCATCGGTAAGGGACCTGTAGTGGCAGTTGGACCTAACATCAACCCGAAAGTATTTGAGCTGGTCAAAGAGGCTGCAACGAATACTAAAATTGAATACCAAATTCAGGTAGAGTCGGGAGCTACAGGGACTGACGCTAATGTTATACAGGTAAATAAGAGTGGTGTCGCAACTGGTCTGGTTTCAATTCCGAACAGGTATATGCATTCACCGAATGAGGTTATTTCGCTTAAAGATCTCGACGATACGGCATTGCTTATCGCTGAGTTTGTTAGACTTATCGACGATAATACCGACTTCATACCGAAAGGTAAGATCTGATAGCACTTGATGATACAAGTCGAAAAACTAACAAAGACTTTCAAAAATAAAAAAGGGGAAGCGTTTAAGGCGGTAGATAACTTTTCGTTTACTGCTAAGAAAGGTGAAATAGTATCACTGTTAGGGGTGAACGGAGCTGGCAAAACAACTATGCTCCGGATGCTATCAACAATCCTAAAGCCTGACAGTGGCGACGCTTACCTCAATGGATATAGTATCAGAAGAGAACCCGGTAAGGTTAGAAGCGTTATCGGGTTTCTTTCTGGTGATACAGGACTATACGGGAGACTTACACCTCGCGAAATATTAACCTATTTTGGAAGACTCTACGACGTTCCCGACCCAGTTATAAAAGAACGTATCGCTGAAATGGCGGAACTGTTAGATATGAACGAATTTTTGGATAGAAAAGTGGACGTGCTCTCTACCGGGATGAAACAAAAAGTGTCGATCAGTAGATCTATTATTCACGACCCACCCATTATGATTTTTGACGAACCTACCTCAGGTTTAGACATCCTTACCGCTCGGACTATCGTCTCCTTTATAAATAAATGCAAAGAGGATGGAAAGTGTATCCTCTTTTCGACACACGTGATGAGAGAGACTGAACGTATCGCCGATAAAGTTGAAATGATTCATAAAGGGGCTGCTGTGGCAAGTGGGTCTTTGGAGGAGTTACGTTTAGATACTGGTTTCACCGACCTAGACGACATTTTTGTCCATTACGTTAACAAAGAAAATATCCTGAACGAAGAGATTAGAGAGAATGAGTTTTAGTAAAGTCCTGGTCGTTTTTCGTAAAGAGATGCTCGATCTGTTACGAGATAAAAGAACGATATTCTCTTCGATAGTTTTACCAATTATTCTTTATCCCATCTTGATGATCGGGTTTAACTCCTTGATGTCCCGCCAGACTATTAAATTAGAAGAGCAAGAGGTTATCGTTTATGTCCTCGATAATGTTGAGAATGAAAACTCTTACTTTTTCTTAGAGAACCTCAGAGAGACTAAAGGGATCCAGATTTATCAACAGACTGAAGCTTACCAGATGCTCTTCGACGAAAAGATCCTGCAGGCTATCATAACGCTCGATGAAGAGCCTTTAGATAATGAATATGAGCAGCTTAAGGTAACTATTACCTATAGCGCTGTGGATGAAAAAAGTGAGCTTGCCTATAATCAAACTACTAAGTTTATTCGTGGACTTAGAGAGCAATTGGTGGGGAAGAGGCTGCAAGCTATTAATATCTCGGAAAATGTCCTGAAGGTAATCGAGGTGGTCGATGATGATATTGCCACTGGCGAACAGACCTTAGGGCTGATCCTTTCAAAAATATTACCCTATTTCTTGATTATTATATCTATTAGTGGTGCCGCTACCGCTGCAGTTGACCTCGTTGCTGGAGAGAAAGAACGTAAGACGTTGGAGACTATACTCGTCAGCGCTGCTAAAAGGAATGAGCTTGTCTTTGGTAAGTTTCTGTCGGTCATAACGATTTCAATTGTCACCGTAGTGTTAAACCTGCTCAGTATCTTCTTCTCGTTCAGACATATTATGTCGCAAGCGGCACTTGATACCGTTCCGATTAGTATACCCATCGGCAATATTCTGTTGATTATGAGTATAATGCTACCGATGATTATCCTGTTTGGCTCGGTGATTTTCTCACTTTCGACCTATTCGAGGAATATGAAAGAGTGCTATAGTTATACCCAGCCGATAATGATAGTGGCTATGCTACTCTCTCTGATTGCGGCGTTACCCGCTTTTGAGACTACTTTTGGGCTCACCCTGATACCTGTTATTAACGTCTCATTGCTAACGAAAGATATTATGCTCGGTGACCTCAATATTTACCATTATTTAGCGACGCTACTGTCGACTTGTATCCTGGTGGCTATTGCGATTTTCATATCTATCAGACTGTTCAATAAAGAAGGTGTGCTTTTTAGAACCGTTGAAGAAGGATCAATAGTCAAAGATAAAAAGGGTAGATTCAACCCGCTTAACCCCTCTTTTGCGTTCTTGTTCTTCCTGTTTATTGTCCTGCTCTTCTACTATTTAGCAATAAGCTGGCAGACCGAAAACTTGGAAGTTGGATTAATCAAAACCCTTCTACTCCTTGTCTTGCTACCTACTATACTCGTTATTAAATTCGGCAAACTTAGCTTGAAAGAGACTTTGAGCATAAGATGGACTAATCCGCTTAACTATCTGCTCGTGTTACTGATTTCAGTACCCTTTTTCGTGATAGTAACCCATATAGCTCAACTAATTAACTTTATATACCCCTTCCCTGAGAGCTATTTAGAAATGTTCCAAAATATGGTACTGTTTGAAGGGAAAGGGGCGTGGTACACCTTCTTTATAGTAGCCTTACTGCCCGGTATAGCTGAGGAAGTAATGTTTAGAGGCTACTTTATTCAAGCTTTCAAGAGCAAGAATATCTGGATTAGTATCGTTGTCAGTGCGGTACTGTTTTCCCTACTACACCTCGATATCTTTAGGTTTATACCGGTAGCTCTGCTCGGTATTTGGCTCGGCTACTTGTTAGTCAAAACAAAGAGTATTTTTGCCCCTATGTTAGCCCATATAGCTCACAACGGGTTAGCACTTGTCGTCAGTAATATTGGGGATAAAATACCCTTCTTTGAGCTAATGGTCAAAGATGACAATCTGGCCTGGTGGACTATTTTACCAGCTTTAGCGCTTGCCTATGTGTTAGTAATTCTCTTTAATAAACTGAATAAAGGTAGTGAAGAGTTCGCCACGGAAAGAGTTGTTGAGAGATGAGTCTCTATTAACCCTTTTTGTGAACTATGAAATCAAAACAGAGTAAGACTAACTATCATCAAACTGAAGGGATTGTCCTCAGAAGACAAGTCTACAAAGAGACCTCTCTGCTCTGCCACTGCCTTACCAGAGATTATGGAATCATTACTATTATTGCTACCGGGGCAGTTAAAGAACAAAGCCAGTTTACCGGCCTACTCGAGCCATTCAATCAACTATCGTTAGACCTGTATAAAACAGCGAGATCTGAAATATTTAACCTTAAATCGGCCGGGTTGATAAAGATACACTCAGAAAAGAGTAACTATAAAACAACGCTGCTTATGAGTGCAGCTGTCGAACTTTTCTTGCAAATTGACTTCACTGACGGTGATTCAGAAGATACCTATCTCCTTCTGAAAAACTACTTTGTCTTCCTGAAAGACTCCCCTTACAATCAATTTCTACTCTTTATTAGACTCGCCTTACGGACCTTGCAGTATATCGGAATACCCTTGGAACTATGCTGTCACAAGTGTGGGAATAGTGAAGTGATCTACTTTGCGCCACAAGAGGATGCTTTTTTATGTGAGAACTGCACCGATAGACGGATGAGCGACTTTTTACTCTCTATCGATAGAGATGCTGTAGCTTCCCTTAGAAACGTCTATAACTTGAAAAATGAAGACCCAGATCACACGAGTGAGGCTATAGTGCTCGACTTCAAAAAAATCTTGTTGACACATCTCGAAAATCACTTTAATAAGCGGTTCTATTTAAAAAGCTTAGAGGATTATTGAAGAATGAGTCTGTTAGAGAATAAGGGAAATGATTTCGCTTCATACAAAAGCGATGAGGTCAATCTTAAAGATAGACTGGTAAAACAGCTACCTTCAAAAGATGTTGAAATGCTTGTTAATGCCGGTAAATTAGCCCAAAATATGGGGGTTAAATGCTACCTCGTCGGAGGGACTGTGAGAGACTTAGTGCTTAAGAAAAGATGCTATGACATCGATCTTACAGTTGATGGGGATGGATTGGCATTTGCTGAACAATTTACAAAGTTCTATGGCAAAAGAATGAAATCGTTTGCTCAGTTTGGGACTGCATTTGTAGTGCTTAAAACAGGTAAGAAAATCGATATCTCAACATCGAGAACTGAAGTTTATACCTCGCCAGGAAGCTTGCCAAAAGTTAAATACGGAGAGATAGAGTATGACTTGTATCGACGTGATTTTACCATAAATAGTATGGCTATTAGCGTTAACCCTGAAGATTTTGGCCGTCTGCTCGACTTTCATTCAGGAGTCAAAGATCTGAAAGCCAAAGTTATAAGAATACTTAACGACCAGAGCTTTGAAGACGATCCCCTTAGAGTGCTTAGAGCCATTAGATTTGAGCAAAGATTAGGTTTCGACATAGAGAATAGAACAAAAGAACTGATGATGAAGAGCATAGAGTCTAACTGCCTTAAAACTGTCTCGGCTGAAAGAGTTTATACAGAACTAATCGTCTCGACTAATAAAGGGGATGCTGCTAAATTTATTACCAGGTTGAGTGAGTTAGGTATACTGAGACAAATACATAAGTCTCTCTATTTCGACGAGTTAAAAGCAGAGCAGGCTAAAGAGCTAAGTAAGCTCCTTGAATGGTTTGTTAAAGAGTATCCTCAAGACAAAATAGAGAAATGGTATCCTTTCCACTTAATCCTGTTTTCCGGACTCCCTAAAGACATGCAGACCTCCATTGCGAAACAGTTGACTTACCCCAGTAACTTTATCAAAAGTATCAGTAAAATTAAGCTGTTTCTTGATAAAATAGATAGTGGCGAACTGAAAGATAGTACAGATGGAGAGTTAGCCCTTAAGTTATCTGGTCTACGGATAGAGGATGTCTTATACCTGTTAGCCGTCGTCAAAGACGATGAGCTAAAAAGTAGATTACGACACTATTTGACTCACTCCCGATCAGTCTCTCTTAGTATCAACGGTCACGATCTATTAATGATGGGTGTTACGCTTGGTGCGCTTATAGGGAGTATATTGCAAACATTGAAGATACAGAAGATAGATGGCAAGATTTCCAATAGGGAAGATGAGCTTGAACTTGCCAAAAAGATGGTAGATGACGACTCAGATTCAGCTACTAACTTAGAATAATTATGCTTATATTTGATGCTTTTCGTTGACATAATGATGACTACATTTTTTATATCGAAAAACGAATAGGAATTGCCCTCAGATGAAGAACTTGTTAAGAATATATAAGATAATGTTACGCCACTATGGCTACTTAATAGCTGGTCTTTTCTTTATGATCGGTTATGCAATATTTAGTGGAGCCAGCGTAACTATGGCAGTTCCGTTTTTTGATAACGTTTTTGCTCCGGTAAAAGGTGAGATTATATACACGACTTTTAGCGGCCTGTTTGGAGCTCTTAAAGGGGTTAGTGTTGACTTTTTAGCTGGGCGGAGCTTAATTTCGTTAGTAGAGCTTAATAATCTGACTCCACTTTTAGAACAGTTTCGCTTTATCTTGGATCACACGGACCCGATGTTAGTGTTAAAAGGTGTTGCGGTTGCAATATTCTTAGCGATATTCATCAAAAATACGTTTTACTACTTAAACAGGCTTATGTTTGCCAACCTCAACGGCCGTACAATAGTCGATATCCGTAATAAGATTATGAGTAACTATCTCAACCAATCGCTCCGATATTTCACTACTAACCGAGTAGGTGATTCTTTAGTTAGAATGGTAAATGACGTTGAGATAGTGAGTAATCTCTTTATTAAGTCGATCTTTGAAGCGGTTAGAGATATCATACTTGTCTTCGTCTTTATGCGGATTGCAATCTATCTTAATTTGAGACTCTTCTTGTTAAGCCTCATAATACTCCCCATTACTACGGTGCTTATAGCTAATATAGGTACTAAGATAAAGAAGTATGCACGTCGGATCCAAGTTCAGTTCTCTGACATATATTCTAAGGTGGAAGAACTTTTGACTAACATTAAGGTAGTGAAAGCTTTTGGAAAAGAGGAGGCTGAATACGAGAACTTCAAAAAGATTAACCAAAAGTTCTTCAAGTTTTGGCGTAAGTCTGAGATCTACTCGAGCTTTAGCGTCCCCATCTCTGAGCTAAATGGTACAATAACAGGCATCATAATACTTCTTATAGGTGGGCGAGAGGTGGTCTTGGCAACTTCAGCTTTCACCTTGGGTGAGTTCAGTGCTTTCCTGTTTGCCATCTTCTCAATGCTCCATCCCATAAAGACAATCTCAAAGACGTATACCGATATTAAAAAAGCGATGGTCTCTTTGAACAGAATCTCTGAAGTGATGTTTAATGAATCGGATATGCCGGAATCGCCTAACCCGCAAGCGCTGGAAAAGTTTAGCGATAAGATTGAATTTGATCAAGTTGACTTCAGTTATTGCCCCGGTCTAAAGGTGATTAAAGGAGTTACATTTACCATCAATAAAGGGGAGAAAGTAGCTGTAGTGGGTAGCAGCGGCTCAGGTAAAACTACTTTAGCCAATTTACTTCTGAGACTTTATGACGTAGACACCGGTGAAATAAGAGTTGACGGCATTCCAATAAAAGAGATTAAATACAGTGACTTGAGAAAACTCTTCGGGGTGGTCACACAAGAATCACTCCTTTTTACCGATACAGTTGCAGCTAATATCAAGTTCGGTACCAATAAAGAGGTAACCGATGAGGAGATAGCTCGAGCATGTGAAACGGCTTATGCTGACGAGTTTATAGAGCTCTTACCAGACAAATATGATGAGCTCCTTTACTCCAAAGGGGGTACACTGTCCGGAGGACAAAAGCAAAGACTCTGTATAGCCCGAGCAATTGTTGGCGATCCCCCAATACTCGTCTTGGATGAAGCTACGAGTTCCTTGGATACAGAAGCTGAAAGAAGGGTGCAAGATGCCATAGAACAGGCAACAAAGAGTAGAACGGTCTTTATTATCGCTCATAGATTGTCGACGATCCTCTCATCTGACAAAATATTGGTTATGCAAGAGGGTGAGTTGATTGCCTCAGGCAAACACATAGAGCTATTAGAGAGTTGCCCACGTTATAAGACTCTCTACGATTTACAGTTTAACGTATGAAAAATAATATAAATAGGTGGTTTGAATGGCGAAACATATATTCGTGATCGGTGGTGTAGTTTCTTCCTTAGGCAAAGGGATAGCAGCCTCTTCAATAGGGCTTCTGCCCAAGAAAATGAATTATAAAGTCGGTATGCTAAAATTAGATCCATATCTAAATGTCGACCCTGGTAGAATGAGCCCTTTTCAGCACGGCGAGGTGTTTGTCACCGACGATGGAGCAGAGACCGATTTAGATTTAGGCCATTACGAACGGTTTATCGGTGAATCTCTAACCAAAGACTCTAACGCCACTGCTGGAAAAATCTATGAAAGAGTGCTCCAGAGAGAGAAGAATGGCGAGTATGACGGTAAAACAGTACAAGTTATACCACACGTCACAAACGAGATTAAACATACGATTCAGAAGCTTGATGATAGATATGATATTGTGATTACTGAGATAGGTGGAACTGTCGGCGATATTGAAAGTCTCCCTTTTTTAGAGGCGATACGTCAATTCAGAATGGAAGTAGGGATTAAAAACTCCCTATTCGTCTTCCTAACCTATGTCCCTTACATAAGGGCAGCTGGCGAGTTAAAAACAAAGCCAACTCAGCATAGCGCATATAAACTACGAGAAATAGGTATTCAGCCAGATATACTTATTTGTAGATCTGAAAAGCCGTTTGGCGATGAAATAGCTCAAAAGATTTCGTTGTTTACTAACGTTCCGAGAGATCACGTGTTTAATGCCAACAATGTTGACTGTATATATGAAGTGCCGGTTAACTTTTGGAAAGAGAAGATGCATCAACCGATCTGTCAACACCTTGAGTTAGAGCAGTGTGAGATTGACTTATCAGACTGGGAGGCGCTCGCGCATTCGGTAATGAACCCTGAGAGAGAGGTCAATATAGCTCTTTGTGGAAAGTATGTAGAGCATCAAGATGCATATAAAAGTGTTTGGCAGGCGCTGATTCACTCCTCTACTGTATTCTTAGCAAAACTAAATTTGAAAATGATCGATACCGAAAAAATAAACACTCCGGAGCTCATTGAAAGAGAGCTTGAAGGTATGGATGGCATTCTGATACCTGGTGGTTTCGGAAGTCGCGGAATAGATGGTAAGATAGAGGTAGCTAAGTACGCCAGAGAGAATAAAATACCGTTTTTTGGTATCTGTCTCGGACTTCAGATAGCCACAATCGAGTTTATCAGGAATGTAGGGGGGCTACTCCAAGCATATAGCACAGAGTTCGATCCCAACACCCCTGACCCTGTCATCGATCTTATTGCTGCTAATAAGAATAAAGGAAGGTCAAACGGTGCTATGAGATTAGGCGCATATCCCTGCCAAATAGAGAAAGGGACACTGGCAGAAAAGATATACCAGTCTAACGAAATATCTGAAAGACATCGGCATCGTTATGAGTTTAACAATGAGTATCGGGAGTTACTAACCTCAAAAGGTATGACAGTTTCCGGCACATACAGTAACGGCTCATTGGTGGAGATTGTTGAGATTCCCGACCATCCATTCTATATAGCAGTTCAATTTCACCCTGAATTTAAATCACGACCCGATTTTCCACACCCGATTTTCACTCATTTTATTGAAGCTTCATTAAATAACAGTACTTCTAAACAAAGTCAAAAATAAATCAACGAGGGGGTTTTTGTATGTTAAGCAAACTATTAGGTGCAGGTGCCAAGTATTATTTAAACAAGAAGATTAAAGGTATTGGTGAGATTAGCGAGCTTCTTTTGGACACCCCTAAGAAGCAGCTCTCTTTAACAGCCTATCTTAAGGGTGAAGAAGAGCCGCTCTCACTTTTTGTACACAGTTATGAAGTTTATGCCGTAAAAGGGAAGAACTACCTGAAAATCAACAGTTTTAGTTCAACAAAGGAGTGGCTTGACTTAGCGGTTAAGAAGTGGGCTGTAGAGTTGAAATTCTCTATACCGCCTATAATTGCTGCGCTTCTGAGATGATTTTCTAAGTAATAGTGATGAAAAGACTTGTTTTTTGAAGGTTTTGAACCTATATTTAAGTTTATAGTGTATAAATTAACGAAATAAAGAGGTGATTATGAAAAAGGAACAATTATTAGAAGCTATAAAAAAGGCGATGAGAGCAGAACTTGATAGTGTTAACCTTTATCAATCAGCGTTAAACGCTTCGGATGACCAAGAGGTAAAAGACTTCTTTCAAGAGCGTGTCGACGAGGAAAAGAGACATTACAATTATCTTTTGAACTATTACAAGGAAATTGAAAGTGATAAGAAACTGACCGACCTTGGTGATATTTTTAGTGAACCGGAAGCTGAGACTATTTTTAGCGAAGGCTTCTTGAGGAGAATAGGGGAGAAGCAAGTCCTTTTCTCAGCTATATCGACTGCAGTGCTCTTAGAAAAAGAGGCGTTACAACACTACAAAAACCTTGCTCAAGATACAGATGAGCAAGAGTTAAAAGATTTCTTCTCACATATGGGTAGCTGGGAGACTCAGCACTATATGGACGTTCTTAAAATCCAACAAGAGGCTGAAAAGTTCTACTGGGAAATCAATGACTTTGAGCCATTCTAAACTATATTAGATAAAGGGTTTAGACTTACGTTAAACATTGAGAAAACGTTAAGGACACTTCAATACATGTGAGGTGTCCTTTTATTCTTGGCTTAGAACGGTAACAAGCAGGACTAAATTTTGGGTGAGGTTAAAAATTGGACGAACAAAATAAAGCGATACTGACGACAGGTAACATAGCAAAGCAATTGTTATTGCTTACTTTACCGATGATTGTTGGACAGGTCAGTATAGTAATCTTCAATATCACAGACACATTTTTCATAAGTCGGTTAGGGGAAGAGCAGCTTGCTGCTATCTCTTTCACCTTCCCAGTAGTTACCGTTATCAACAGTTTTGCAGCTGGTATAGGGATTGGTGCAGGGGCGTTGATAGCCCGTTATTTGGGAGAGGGGAATATGTATAAGGTTCGCCGTTTGACTACCGACACCTTAATACTCGGCTTCTTTTTCATCCTATTGCTCTCAATCATTGGTGTTTTGACGATCAAGCCAATGTTCAGGATGCTTGGAGCCACTGAAAGTGTACTCGTATACATTGAAGATTATATGTCGATTTGGTATTATGGCTCGTTTATAGTAGTGCTGACTATGATCAGCAACAACATTCAAAGGGCTTTAGGTGATACTAAAACGCCGGGCATCATTATGCTCGTTTCTGCTCTATTAAATGCAATATTTGACCCACTTCTTATCTTTGGGATCTGGTTCTTTCCTCGAATGGAGATGAAAGGGGCAGCTTTGACGACAGTCCTATCAAGAATAATAGTAGCTATTATGGCTATTTATATTCTTGGATATAAACGCAAATTGATTGTCCTTAAACGGGTTAAACTGAAAGAGCTTTTTGCCTCTTGGCGTGAAGTATTGCACATCGGGATCCCCTCTGCCTCCATTAGATTGGCGCTACCTATAGGTTCCGGAATTGTTACAAGGTTACTCAGTACGAGTGGTCAACTCGTAGTGGCCGGCTTTGGAGTGGCTACCAGAATAGAGTTTTTTGCCTTAGCGCCAATAACAGCCTTATCGTCAGTAATGAGTCCTTTTGTAGGACAGAACTTAGGGGCTGGCAAACTATCACGAGTCCGCAAAGGGCGTGTAATTAGCCAAAACATCTCTTTGATTATTGGTGGGAGCATTGCGGTTCTATTGTGGATTTTTGCTCGACCTTTGGCTCTTTTATTCAATGATAATCCAGCTGTCGTAGAAACAATAGTACAGTATCTACGTATAGTTCCGATAGCATACGGTTTAGCGGGGATATTACAGATTAGCTCAACCATTCTCAACGTTCTTAAAATGCCTTATTTATCATCGGGGTTGATGGGGATGCATATATTCCTAATCTATGTACCTTTAGCTCTTATCTCTCATAGATTTTTTGGTGGAACAGGAGTTTTTGCCTCACTGGCGATATCTTATATAGTAGCGGGGTTGATAGCGCTTAGCTTGGTGAGAAAGAAGATAGGTGAATTAGAAGTTACGTCTAAAAAGATGACATAAAAGCATAAAGCCGTTTATCGACTTAACTAAAAGTAGGTTTCTTAAACACCTCGTTTGTCGGGTGACCATACTATCTTGTGGAGTTGTATGTGTAGTCTAACGTTTAACCTATCTCTTACAATCCATTCGGCTAATTGGTCAGGCTTTAATCTACCATAAACTGGTGAGAAGTGTATTTTGGTGGTATTGATGGTGTGTTTTGCAATAAAGTTTTTCGCAAATTGATAGTCAGTATAGTCACTTAGGACAAACTTAAGTTCGTCCTGGGGATTTATATGTAAGAGATTTTCTATAAGAAAAGATTGCTCTTCGCCACTTCCGGGACACTTCACATCGACTATTTTGACCACATAATTAGGCACATTTTGAAGGTTTTGAGAGCCATTTGTCTCAATGAGTATATTATTGCCATAAGAATGTAAAGCTTCAAATAGAGGGTATATACTCTCTTGTAAGAGTGGTTCGCCACCAGTAATCTCAACCAGATTGACAGGTCTGTATTGTTCTATTGTTTTTATGATTTGCTCAATACTTGTTTTGGTCCCTTCCTCATAGCTGTATACGGTATCACAATATGAGCATCTTAAGTTACAGCCGGTGAAGCGGATGAAAATACAGGGGAGCCCTTGATAGGTAGATTCTCCTTGAACGCTCAAGAAGATTTCAGATAGGTTGATCATCCTTGGAAGGGGAGATAAGGTAGTGTTTTATGGTATCCTAAGATACTGTCAATTCTATCAATGATTTTCTCAGGGTGTCCTTTGACAAAGCGTTCAGTCCCTTCTTTGGTGTAGGTATAATAGTCATCCTTCTCTATTGAAAAATGCTCTAAATATTTCAATTGTCCGTAAATTGGAACCCCTTGCCACATAAAGAAGATAATATCGTCAGGTGTTATCTTAAGTATGTTCGAGTAAGGGTCTTTAGCTTTAGCTTTAACAAGGAGGATGTTTTCATTGTTTTTCTCTTGTAGGGCGTATTTTTCTTTGTCGAGAAAGAGCGCTTTTGCCGAGTGACTGCTAATCATTTTATACAGTGTTTTCGCTGGGATGTGTGGCGCCTTTTGGTGGGCATAAGATATTTCTGAAAGCAAATTTATCGAGCCTGAGAGTGTTGAGTCAGTTCCAATAACGACGTTGACCCCTATGCTTAAACAAGTGTCAATATCTAATGTCTGACCAATCAGGGCGTAGTTTGAAAAAGGGCACCAACAGACAGATGCACCGGTATCAGCACACATATGTAACTCTCGTTTTGTTAGTGAGATACCGTGTATAATGAGAGTATTTGGTTTAAGTAAACCAATCTCATAAAGTTTACTAAATTCTCCCTTAGTAGTTTCATCTAATCCCTCACCGAGGTGTACGATAAAGGGCATCTCACCTTTCGATGCCTCCATCTCTTGAAGCGGCTCTTCGCCCCCCCAGAAATTACCAAGGGTAATTGAGTGTAGTTGGCGATATTTGCGGAGCACTTCGATAGGGAAGAGGTCGTAATATTCATCTTGTTGGATTGGTGCGTGATCTTGAACAACACCAACCCCTGAAAAAATATTTTTATAACCACCAAGTAGAGCTAAAAGCGGACCGTTCTCTTTAAGGAAGCTCATCGGGATGCTATTGACAAACACTTTATCACGCTCTTTTACAGAGGGTGATAGCTTCATATCTTTCACCCAGATATTGGCGTTTGGATAGAGGCTTGAGTTCCTGGCGGGTGGATACCAGTTGCCGATCAGGTGATCGTGAGCGTTGATGAAAGGGAAGTAAGCAAACGCTTTCTCTACTGAGAGTTTACTTGTCGAGCTATTGAGAAAAGGGCTACTTATCTCAATTTCTCTTAAAGAACTCTCTTTTTCATCGCCCAAAACAACCTGGTCGACAACTATTTTCATGTTGTTTTACTCTTTTAATTGAAACTTTTTAGTAAGCTTTGGTAAGATCTCAAAAATGTCCCCTACAATTCCTAAATCGGCCGCTTTAAAGATAGGGGCATCAGGATCCTTATTGATGGCGATAATATAGTCAGAAGACTGCATTCCTGCCAAATGCTGGATAGCACCTGAGATACCACAAGCTACGTAAACGCGTGGCTTGATTGTCTTCCCTGTTTGACCGACTTGGTGAGGATAGCTGACCCATTCGGCGTCGACAGCTGCTCGAGAAGCTCCTACAGCAGCTCCCAAGACTTTAGCTAATTCCTCAATCATCGCGAAATTCTTCTTCTCTTTAAGGCCACGGCCACCAGATATTACCAGGTTAGCCTCAGCAATGTTGAGTGTTTGAGTCTCGTCATGCTCAAAGCTGATATACTTAGTTTTATTATCATATTTACTAAGGTCTATCGTTTCGTTAATAACGGTGCCAGTTCTCTCATTGTCTTTTGGCAGGGGGTCCATCACTTTATGTCTAACTGTAGCCATTTGTGGTCTATGGTTAGGGGTGAGGATTGTTGCCATAATGTTGCCGCCAAAGGCTGGTCGGGTCTGAAGCAGGTTACCGTTCTCCTCATCGATGGCAAGGCCTGTACAGTCGGCTGTAAGTCCTGTATGCAACTCTACAGCTACTCGAGGGATAAAAGATCTCCCGATAACAGTGGCACCGGCTAAGATTATTTCAGGTTTGTATTTCTCGGAAATTTCTGTGAGAACTTTTGTATAAAGTTGATCGTTAAAATGCTCTAATTCAGGCTGATCAACGGCGATAACTTTATCAGCACCATAAGCGATAAGCTCTTTAGCTAACCCTTCAACGTTATGTCCAATCAGCACAGCAGACAGCTCCACCTCTTTAACAGCGGCAAGCTCACTACCTTTACCAAGAAGCTCGAGAACTACCGGTGCTAAGTTTCCATCACGCTGCTCAGCAAAGACCCAGATTCCTTTATAATCGTCTTTATTAACGGCTACCTGTTGGTCTTTTCTTATAAAAATAGCATCAAAAGGGCAGGCGCTTACACAAGCACCGCAAAGAGTACACTTATCGGCGATAATTTCAGCAGTTTTATTTTCAATTACTATGGCATCATATGCACAAGCTTTTAGGCATAGGCCACAGCCAACACATTTACTTACAATGACTTCAATCATTAATATCTCCAACTAATTTATCTTTTCTTTATTCATCTTGATCTTTAGATTCATTTACATAGCACAAGATATAGTGCCCCTAAATTATGTATTGATTGTAGGTTGTCAATGAAAATCAACTCAACACATTCGCAACCCGCAATAAAAGTATCCACTCTGTTTAATTTGGATGATATTTTTTGTAGTTTAACTCACTATAATTAGTAGCTAATGCAAGGTGTTTTATCGGCTCTTATTTTAATGATTTTTATGCACGTTAAGTAGAACTTTGTCATCATTTTGTTACAAAAGTTCACCGATTCACGTAAACCATTGTACAGCATAGTGATGTAAGGAGAGTGTTAGGAGAATAGTCGTAGGCGGCCCTGACCCGCCTACGACTATTCTCCTAATATTCCTATAGGATGAAGGGAAAATTAAGTCTGTTTTAAGCCGACAATTTTGCTCTTTATTTCGGTGTTGTTTTAACGTGAAAGACAGAGGTATTTAGCGTGGTTTTTAATGGGGTGGTATTTTGGTAGTGTTGCTTCCAAATTATCTCAATAGGTTGGCAAAGATGTTTGGTTAATATTAGAAGTTATTGCTGAAAGTGGATAACTAATCTTCTTTTTTCTTATTCCTGGGGTGTGCTTGCTGATATGTTTTAATGAGGTCGCTATTTGAGATATGAGTATAGACCTCTGTTGTAGAGGGGTTATTGTGTCCCATCATTTGTTGGATAGCTCTCAAATCAGCCCCTCTGGAAAGGAGGTGGGTGGCAAAAGAGTGTCTTATTGCGTGAGGCGAATATCCATTTGTTCGAGCTATCAAATTGATGTACCTTCTCAAAATCACCCTTATTTCTGAAGGCTCTAAAGGTTGCCCACTCTTAGAGAGGAAAACAGAGTCGTCACTCAGCTCCGTGAGGAACTGATGTCTAATATCGAGGTAGTGGTGCAGTGATTCCAAAGCGTATTTACCTATGGGTATGACTCTTGTTTTATTTCCTTTACCGTGCACTCTAATGTATTTAGCGGTCATAGAAATGTCTTTCATATGACATCCTGCGACTTCAGAGATACGTAGTCCGGAGGAATACATCAGTTCTAAAATAGCTCTATTTCTTACTCCAAACTTGGAGCTGAGGTCTGGTATTTTAAGGAGCTGGCTCATCTCTTTTTCCGTAAAGTATTTCGGTAATTTTTTCTCAACTTTGGGAAGGGCGAGATTATAGAGCGGATTTTTCTCAATGTATCCACGTTTCAGGGCGTACTTAAAGAAGTTTCTAAAGACCGTAGTTTTACGTGACAGAGTTCTATTTGTTCTTTTATTGAGGCTAAGTTCTTGAAGGTAGTCCCTGATCATCAGCTTGTTTACACCATTAAGGTTCACTTCTCCGTCGGGAAAGTATTTTGAAATGTATTCAAAGAGAAGTTCTAAGTCGCTGATATATGCTCTGATGGTATGTTGTGATGCTTGAGAGGCAACTAATTGTGCTTTATATTCTTGAATAATAGTGTTTAGCATCATCAACCTCCTCTGCGGTAATACTATTTTATTTTGAATTACGCTGTAGAGATGTCAACAAGAATATTGTTGTTCTTCAGTCAAATAGGGTAGAGGTTGACCTCTCGCATCAGATTATTTTTCATGTTTAACAACGTCGCTCTTGACAAAGTAGACTTAGAATTAAATACTGGAATCCTTATCAAAACAAAGGAGAAATCATCGTTGGCAAGAAAGAAAAACAAAAGGATGCCCCACGAGCCAATCGTGGAATATATGCGGAGAGACCAGACGTCCATCGACGTTAATCTAACCGTTCAAGAAGCTCTCGATTACATAAGAAATAACGTTGAAAATGACCGCATCGTTTATTTTTATATCGTAGATGAAATCAAAACTTTGTTGGGTGTCGTATCAACAAGAAAACTGTTAACTTCTCCGTTAGACGTTCAATTGAAAGACATAATGGATACCCAAATCAAGACTATTCCACTCGATGCTAATGTTATGGACGTATGGACTGAATTTATCGTTCACAAATATTTAGCTATGCCTGTTGTTGACGGGATGGGTAGACTTATTGGTGTAGTAGATATCAATATGTTTACCGATAGTGTTGGGGATGTCTTAGAGCGTGATAAAACTGATGAAGTTTTCGAGCTTATTGGATACAAACTATCAGAGGTAGAAAACGCTTCCGTGTTCAGAATCTTTCGTTTCCGTTTCCCTTGGCTTTTGGCCACAATTACAAGCGGTATTCTCTGTGCACTGATGGCGAGTAGGTTTGAGCTTGTTCTTTCTAAGAGCATCATCTTATCCTTCTTCCTGACCTTAGTCTTAGGTCTTGGAGAGAGTGTTAGTACTCAGTCTATGACAGTAACTATTCAGACTTTGCGTAATATTCAACCGACTTTAGCGGGGTATTTCCAATCTCTTTTTAAGGAGCTTAGAACAGGTATTCTGCTTGGTTTAGCAAGTGGGTTAACAGTAGCGACAGCGATAGTTATTTGGCAAGGCTTTGCCTTAGGCTTTTTCCCAGGTATAACCATTGGGATCAGTATCTTCTTAAATATATCTGCCGCTTGTGTGATCGGGTTGAGCGTACCTTACTTCCTTCACCTAATGAAACTCGACTTAAGAATTGCTTCTGGACCGCTAACACTCGGCTTAGCTGACCTTTTTACAGTGCTCAGTTATATGACAGTTGCACTAATCATCTTAGGTCATTAAATCAGTAAAACAAATCAGTTTTGATAAGCTTGTAGGAGATCATTCCGGAACTTTGAATACTACTTAAGTATTCCTCGCCGTTATCTTTGGCATCGGATGAAATTATCAGAGTGATCTCCTTCAAGTACTCAGTAGAGAGTATTTCAAAGTTAAGCTCTGTTAGGTTATATTTTAGTCTATCAAAGTTCTGATAGCTGGTCACAACCTCAAAGAAATCTTTTAGTTTAATCTCTTGCAGAGGGGTGTTTTCCACAGTCTTTTCTGCGATATAGGAGTAGGCGTCTATAAGCCCTCTAATCCCTAATTTAGTGCCGCCAAAATAGCGGGTTACAACTAAAGCACAGTTAGTCAGCTCATATTTAAGCATTGCACCATGTATTGGTTTTCCAGCCGTACCAGAGGGTTCTCCGGCATCTGAATAATGAAAAGTTTCCCCTTTGATTCCGACTATATAAGCCCAGCAGTTGTGAGTGGCTGTTTTATGCTCTTCACTCACTTTTGAGATGAACTCTTTGGCTTCGTCCATCGAAGAGACATACTCGATACTCCCTATAAACCGAGATTTTCTAATATGCTCTTCGAAAGTAGCGCTTTTTGCTGGAGCAAACATTTTATAATCTAAACCTCAGTCTGGTCGACTTTTCTTTTCTCTTCAGCCTGATGAAGGTAATGCCAGACGTATTCAGTGGCGATGTTTACCTCGTCGCTAAGCTCATTCGAAGAGAGGGGAAGCTTAATCTTTTCACTGTCCAACACTTTAGAGGGCATGGCTTTTAGAAAGAACTTCTCTGTCTTTGCTAACCAAACAGAAGGTTCTGTCTTTTCTATAGTTATCAGCCCTGATTCGTAGAGTATTTGTAGCAGTGTGGGGAAGATGGGTGACTTTTCTGGATTATAATAGTGGTTTAATCTATTATCGTCAGATAAAGATGTTCCCTCCATTTTCAGGTAGCTCGGCTTCGGTAGAATTAGGTCAGCCGGGTAGTCATCTGTGTAGTGTGTATCTATAGCGACGGTGTAGTTACCCTTTTCCACATCTAACTTTTGGATAAGTCTTTCACCACAGTTAAGCACAAAGGTGTTTTCGAGTGGGAGTTCTGGATTAAACTCTATGTCTAAGAGTCTAAGGGCGTTGATGTTTGACCAGTCTGAAGTCTCCAATACCCCTGAGCCTTGTCCAAAATCGCAAACACTTAAGGCTAAGCTCCAGATGTCATAAATCTCTTTCTCACTAATCTTATTTCGGTTGTAGATAAACACCGTTTTCTGTGGAAGAGTAAAGGGAGCGTTAGTCAGATTAGAGATTTGAGCAGAAATAGCTGTATCATCGCCACTGAGTGCAAACTGTTTCATCTCTTGCAAGACACTGCTAAGATTATCTGTTTTAAAAAGATGGTTAGCAAACTTATTAAACTTCTTGTCGTTTTTGTTGATTAGAGTCATCTTTTTACCTTTAAGCTGCTGTGAACGACAGAGTACTCTAATTGTTTGACTTGTCTCACCTACAATAACGATATGCTCGGCGTCTTTGATTGATTTAAAAGAGAGATTGTTGGCATATTCAGACAAAAAGTCGTCGGTAAATATTTTTTCACAGGTGGTAGTGGACAGTTTAACGTCCAATCTTTCAGCTATTTCTTTCATAAGCAATAGCTCTTCATTGGTGTTGTGAGGTGATACGGTAACGACTTTATTTTTAGCTTTATCCAACTTATCCTTTAGAATGGAAGCAGCTCTACGCCAATCAATTTTAGCCCATCCATATTCAGTTTTAAGCATAGGCTCGTTAACACGGTAGTCGTGATGAAGCACTTCCCAACCAAACTTTCCATAGAAACAGATGTTTTTAAGATTAAAGTCTAACGTCTCAGGGTGTGTTATATAGGCAATATTGCCTAAAGATAAGCGGATTGATATCTTGCAACCGGTGCCACAGAACCCACAATTTTGGTCGACAACTGTATCTTCGAGAGGATACATCTTAATGACAGTGTTATTTTCAGTCAAAGCACCCGTAGGGCATACAGTTACACATTTACCGCACGATTCACAAGCTGTTTTCGTTAAGCTTTCACCAAATTCAGGCTTCACAACGGTCACAAAACCACGGTTAATATATCCCAAGACTCCGGGTCCTTGTATCTCCGAACAGGTTCTTACACAGAGCCCACAGTCTATACACTTGTTGGCGTCCCTAAGGATAAAGGGGTGTGAAATATCTTCAAAGTATTGGTTTTTAGTTCCAAAGAAGAGGGTATCACCAACATCGTAGTCGGTAGCGTAGTCACGCAATGAACAGCGGTAATTCACCATACAGCCGCACTCTAAACAGCGTTCCGCTTCCTTTATCGCCTCATCTTCTGAAAAACCTATTTCGACCTCTTCAAAGTTATCTATCCTCATCTCAGCATCAAGCTCAGGCATTTGTACCCTATCCTCTTTTCTGAAGGTGGAGTACCAGAATTTTTCAGTCTCTTTCAGACTCTTAGCTTTACGGGATTGGAAAGGCTTTTTCGGTCTTAATTTATCATTAATACAGCCGTTCTGAAGGAAAACAGCAATATTTTCAGCAGCTCTTCTACCGTCTGCAATTGCCTCTATGGCAGTTGAAGGACCGAGGCGGAAATCACCACCAGCAAATACGTTTTTCAGGCCTGTGAAGAGAAGCTCCTCGTCAACTTCAACTGTCGACCAGCGTGAGATAGGTATATTTTTTCCATCAATCCGATTGCTTGGGTCTGAAAATAGTTCGACTTCTGGTACTTGTGAAATAGCAGCGATAACTGTATCAAACAGTTCAATCTCATATTCACCGGTTGGCTCTGGCCTCTGTCTACCACTTGAGTCTGGAGCGCCAAGCCTCATTTTCTCGATCCTAACAGATCTTATACCCTTCTCATCTCCGATGTACTCTACAGGGCTGGATAGTATGTGTAATTTTATTCCTTCCTCTTCAGCGGCGACAATTTCGTAAGGTTCAGCGGGCATTTCTTTCCTGGTACGTCTGTAGATAATAGTCACCTCAGCACCGAGTCTCCTTGCAGTTCTGGCACAGTCTATAGCAGTGTTACCACCACCTATCACGGCAACTTTCTTACCAGTTTTAATCTCTTTCCCAAGCATTATATCTTTCAGATAGTCAACGCCAAGGTATGAGCCTGGTAAGTCGGAGCCTTTGACGTGCATTGGTACTGCTTTTTGAGCACCTATAGCAAGATATACCGCATCATATTTATTCGATAGCTCTGGTAGAGTAAAATCTTTCCCTAAAATCTTCTCAGTCTCGATTACCATCCCGTTAGAACACATCAGCTCTATCTCTCTTTCGAGAATTTCCTTTGGCAACCTGTACTCTGGGATACCGTAATATAGCCAGCCGCCTGGCTTTGGAGACGCTTCAAAAACAGTGACTTCATAACCCTTTTGAGAGAGATAGTATCCGCAAGTTAAACCTGAAGGGCCTGCACCGACAATAGCGATGTGTTTCCCTTTTAGGTCATCTTGAGGGTGTACATAAGACCAGTAGTCGTTCAGATCAGAGTCGGCAGCGTATCTTTTAAGCTGTCTTATAGCAATAGGCTCGTCGACTATTGTACGACGACATTCTTTTTCACAAAAAGCGGGGCATACCCTTCCTATTGAGAGTGGCATAGGCAGTGTATCTTTAATGACTTTGACCGCTTCGTGTTGCTGATTATTGGCAATGAGGGCTACATATGACTGTACATCCACTTGACCCGGACAGGCCAATTTACAAGGTGCTTCACAGTCGGCATAGTGGTCAGAGAGCAGTAGTTCTAAAGCCATCCTTCTTGCATTATGTATCTCTTCGGAGTCGGTTGTTATAACCATATTAGGTTCGATAGTGGTGCCACAAGAGGTTACAAAACCTTTTTTCCCTTCGACTTTTACTGAGCAGACCCAGCAAGAACCGTAAGGCTTCAACTCTTCATCGTGGCAGAGGGTAGGTATTTTAATTCCATACTCTTTAGCAACTTCAAGGATAGTCATCCCTTTACGTGCTTCTATTTCTTTACCGTTAAGTGTAATCTTTATCATTATTTTGCCTCTTTTACTGTTTAGTGATTGCCGCAAACTTACAGGACTCGTAACAGATTCCGCACTTGATACACATATCTTGATTTATAATGTGTACTTCACGCGCTTTGCCGTCAATTGCGTTAGTGGGGCATTTTCTGGCGCAAACTGTGCAACCGATACATTTATCGGGTAAAATATTGTATTCAACCAGGTTGGTGCAGACACCGGCAGGACACCTTTGGTCGAGAATATGTGTAAGATACTCATCCTTAAAATAACGTAGAGTAGTCAGCACTGGGTTTGGTGCAGATTGACCTAAGCCACATAGCGACCCTTTCTTTATATTGTTAGAAAGGCTCTCTAAAAGGTCAATATCGCTCATTTTACCTTTGCCTTCACATATTTTGGTCAGTATTTCCAGCATCCTTTTAGTGCCTACTCTACAGAAGGTGCATTTGCCGCACGATTCATTTTGAGTAAAGTTAAGGAAAAACTTGGCCACATCAACTATACAAGTGGTTTCATCCATTACAACTAATCCACCAGACCCCATTATAGCCCCTTTGTCGACAAGAGAATCATAGTCAACCGGTGTGTCGAGTAAAGACTCGGGCAAACAGCCCCCTGAAGGGCCACCTAATTGCACAGCTTTGAGAGGGCTGTCAGTTTTCATTCCACCGCCAACTTCGTAAATCACTTCACGGAGTGTAGTACCCATTGGAACCTCTATTAGCCCACTATTTTTGATTTTGCCAGCTAAAGCAAACACCTTTGTTCCTTTGCTCTCTTCAGTGCCATACTTAGCAAACTCTTCACTGCCGTTAAGGATAATCCAAGCTACATTGGCAAGCGTTTCAACATTATTGATATTTGTCGGGTTGCCCCAGAGTCCGGACTCTGATGGATATGGTGGTCTAACGTTTGGCATCCCTCTTTTACCTTCAATTGAGGCCATCAGAGCAGTCTCTTCACCGCATACAAATGCGCCTGCGCCTTCCTTTATATGGAGGGTGAAACTGAAAGGGGTATTCAGTATGTTTTTGCCTATAAATCCAGCTTTCTCAGCTTTATCAATAGCAATTTTAAGGTGCTCTATAGCAAGTGGGTATTCAGCCCTTACGTAGATATACCCTTCATCGGCACCAATCGCATAAGCTGCTATAAGCATCCCTTCAATAACGCTGTGAGGGTCAGCCTCCAACACGCTTCTGTCCATAAAAGCACCCGGATCACCTTCATCGGCGTTACAGACTACAAATTTTTTATCCCCTTTGGCTATATGAGCAAACTCCCATTTCTTACCAGTAGAGAATCCAGCACCGCCACGCCCCCTAAGCCCAGACGCTTTCATTTCTTCTATAACCTGTATTGGCTTCATTTTAAGAAGTGTTTTCTCAAGTGCTTTATAACCATTTCTGTTCAGATAGTCGTCTAAAGAGGTAGGTTCTATAATACCGACATTTCTGAGGACGATTCTCTTCTGTTTTGAGTAGTTTTGGTTCTCGATACCGGTCTTAGCAGAATTCAGTATTACGTTTTTGGTTATAGGGCTGTTATCTAAGTAAGCCTCTATGATTCCATTGACCTCTTCCGGCGTAACGTTGCCATACAGGGTGTACAGCCCTTTCTCGTCGAGTATTTCTACCAAAGGTTCGACAGAGCAATACCCAAAGCAACCAACCTCTTTCAGTTCGGCTTTGCCGCTCTTAACTGCATCAGATTCCTTCAATGCTTCCAGTACTTGATTAGCCCCAGCTGCTAACCCGCAGCTTCCTAATCCGACTTTAACTGTTAATCTTGCCAAAATGTTCTCCTTTGTCCAAACTTGGCTTTAAAAATTATTTATATGCTTAATAGCTCGCCAATATCTCTGAAATCTTCTGTGGATCGAGCTTACCGTATGTCGTATTGTCTATCATAATAACAGGCGCAAGACTGCAGCAGCCGAGACAGGCTACTTCAAATAGAGTGAATTTATTATCGGCAGTAGTGTCTTCACCCTCTTCTAAATCGAGTTCGTTCCTAAGAGTTGTCAAGATCAAGTCTGCATTTGAGACGTGACAAGCTGTTCCTTTACAAATTCTGATAGTGTGTTTTCCTTGTGGCTTTAGACGGAAAACAGTGTAAAAGGTGGCTACACCAAAGATATCGGCTACTCCGATACCTGAAATATCTGAAACCATTTTCATAGTCTCTTTTGAGAGGTATCCCTCAAGCTCCTGAATCTCCTGCAACATAGGTATAAGTGACCCATTAACGAACTCATACTTAAAGATAATTCGTTCAAGTTGTTTTCTTAAATCCATAATTAGACCTTTCCATTTTACTTAATCGTTTGTTTCATTTAATAGTGTTTGCCAACGCTCGAACAGCTCTTCATACTCCATATGGATTTCGCTCTGCTCTTCTGATATTTTCTGGAACTCATCTACAGTCAAAGACTTTGATTTTTCGGTTAGCTCCTGATCCAGTTGGCTTAAACGTTCATCAAGTTGACTCAACCTCTTTTCAGTCTCATCAATTTCTCGAACTATTTTATACGACGTCTTTCTATTCTTCTGCTTATTCTCTTTATATTGCTTAATCTTCTGTTCTTTAGCTTCCTTTTCAGGGAGGTCAACCGGCTCCTCTTCCAAGTATTTACCGACAAGTAGGTAGTCTGAATAATTACCTGCAAATTTACGGATCTTATGCCCATCAAAGATGAAGATGAAGTCTACTGTACGGTCTAAAAAATACCGGTCGTGTGAGACTACTAAGAGGCATCCTTGGAAGCTATCGAGGTAATCTTCTAATATTTCTAATGTCTTGATATCAAAGTCGTTAGTTGGTTCATCCAAGATGATAAAGTTAGCTCCAAACATTAACGATTTCAAAAGGAATAATCTTTTTCTTTCACCACCGGAGAGGGTATGAATCTTACGTTGCTGCTCCTTAGGGGGGAAATTAAATCTATTGAGGATGTCTTTGACTGACAGTAACTTGCCTGTCTCTGTTTTGATTAGCTCGGCGTTTTCTTTAATGAAGTCGGCTACTGATATGTTTTCATCGATCTCCTGTTGTTCTTGCTGGAAGAAAGAGAAGTGAGTGTTGAGTCCTTTTTTAACGTTACCGGAATCAGGCTTAAGTTGCTCTGTCATAATTTTCAGAAGAGTAGTCTTGCCCGTACCGTTCTTACCTATAATTCCAATCCTTTCATTCTTTTGGAAGTGGTGTGAAAAGTTTTCAAACAGTAAGTGTTCATAACTCTTGGACACCTCTTGTACCTCTAAAATACTTTTACCCATTCGGAGTACTGGGAAGCTCATAATGATTTGCTTGTCCTCTGTTAGATAAGATTTATCTAATAGCTCCATAACTCGATCGACATGATCTTTAGGCTTAGATGTCCTCGCTTTAGCACCCCTTGAGAGCCATTTCAACTCTTTCCTTAGAATGGCGAGCCTGGACTCCTCTTTTTTCTGCATTTCATTGTATTGTAGCTCTTTAGCCTGTAAATAGTCGGAGTAAGTGCCTGTATAGAAGCGGATGTTTCCCTCTTCTATCTCAGCGATACGGGTACTCACTGTGTCTAAGAAATATCTATCGTGAGTGATAAAGATAATGGTTCCTACATATTTAATCAAGTATTCTTGTAGCCACTCTATAGTGTCTGTGTCGAGGTGGTTGGTAGGCTCGTCGAGTAGGAGTAGATCGGGGGTAGTAGCCAAGACGCGAGCTAATTCAAGTCTTCTTTTTTGTCCACCAGAGAGGGTAGACACTTTCGTATTATAGTCATCAAAACCTAATTTATTTAGAATAGCGTGCGCTTTTTGTTCTAAAGACCAAAGTTCTTTCCGCTCGATTTGTTCAGTTAGTTTTTGTTGCTCTTTAAAAAGCTGGTCTGTATAATTGAAGGAGAGAGCTGTTGAGACCTGAAAGTATTTGTGTAGTAACATAAAGTCAGGGTCATCACTGAGATAGATGTGATCAAACAGTGTATGATTAGGGTCTATATCAAATTCTTGAGGGAGATAGCCTATTCGTAGACCACGCTGGGTGGCTACTCTACCAGAGTCAACTACCTCGAAGTCAGCAATGATTTTCAACAGAGTTGACTTTCCGCATCCGTTATCTCCGATCAGTCCTACTTTTTCACCATAATGTAGGCCGAAGGTAACTTGGTCAAGGATGACTCTCTCGCCAAATTTTTTACTAATTGTTTCTACTGATAATACGTTCACTTTCTCTCTCAATTTGTCGCCAAATAATGGTTGGATTATTATGTGTTATGAAGTTTAATGCAAGGAAATTGTCTATAAAAATCTAACTATTAGCTTATTTTAGGGGGTATTAACGACATCAAATCAGCTATAGAATAAAAGGGGCTGAGCTAATTATGTAGTTGACAATTTAACCGTGTGACTTATCCTTTCATCTAAAGTTTAATGAACTTATGGGAGGGATAGGGGAGATGCGGTACTTTTTAACTATCTTGTTACTCTTTAGCCTAAACTATCTAAATATTGATGCGATTAACGCCCAAGAAATTGACGAGTCGATAGACCACTACGTTATCTATAACGGTAAACAGCTGTTTGAGATTACAGAGAACTTGGCAAACTTAACACCTCCACAAAGGGTGAGTAATATCTCTGAGAGATTACAAAAGATAACAGAGCCGTTTGACCAGAGAAAGCTGAAAGCTCTAACCTCTGAGTTTACCATTGATATCATTTATGATACCCTCTTCATAATGTCAATTACACCTGAAGACGCCACTTCTTACGGTAAATCAAAGAATGAGACTGCTGAGGAATATATAAAAATAATAGGGGCTTCTCTTGATGAGCATCTCAATATCAAAACTATAGATAACCCTGCTGAAATTCTCACCTTTATTATCCAGCAAAGAGTTGTTATCCTAAAAGTTATCGCTGCTCTTGCCCTGCTGTTCTTACTCATAGTTGCCAATCATTATCTCTCGAAGCTTTTCACAAAACTCTACAAGTCTGCCCGAGAAAACAATAAAAAGAAGTTAAAACCTATTGTAATTAAAGGGTACGAGCTGATCAATACTGAGACTGTGATCTCGACAACACTTTTAATACTCCGAGGTATCCGGCTTTCGCTCCTTATTCTGCTCGTCTACTTCTTTTTTGCCATAGTCAACCATCTCTTCCCTTGGGCTAAGGCCTCCTCTTCTATCATAAAGAGCATTTTTCTAATTTTACTTACGGTTTCAATCACAGTTGTACTGTTTAGAGTTGTGAAAATCGGTATGGATATGCTTAAAAAGAGTGTTTTAAGAATGAAGGGGACGCTGATAGTTCCGCTTAGAATCAAAACAGTTAAGCTTTTGGATGAAGATCAAATTGTCACTTTAGTTCAGAAACTCATCTTTGGTTTACAGCTCTTAATCGAAATATTTATCATCTATATCACTATTCCAATTATATTCAGCTTCTTTGAGTTCTCTAAGTCCTGGGCAAGTATTCTTTTCGGCTACATTCTTAACCCTCTTAAATCTGCGTTCACCTCCTTCTTTGGCTATCTACCAAACCTCTTTTTTGTTGGGGTCATTATCTTTATCGTTCGCTACGTATTGAAGCTGATAAAGAACATTTTTAGAGAGTTAGAGCATGGTAATATTAAGATAACTAATTTCAAGCAGCAGTGGTCAGAGCCGACGTACAAAATAGTCAGAACACTTAACATAGCTTTTGCCTTTATCATTATTTTTCCATACCTACCAGGCTCACAGTCTGAAGCTTTCAAAGGAGTCTCACTCTTCTTGGGTGTACTCTTCTCGTTAGGCTCAACCGCAATAGTAGCCAATATGATCTCAGGTATAGTGCTTACATACACAGACGCTTTTAATCTCGGCGACCGAATTAAGCTTGGTGAGAACATCGGGAATGTTATCGAAAAAACACTTATTGTTACCCGAATCAAGACTAATAAGAATGTGATAATAACTATTCCAAACTCTGTCGTGCTCAGTAGCCATATCATTAACTACACAACCTCCTCTGCAGGGGAAGGGCTGATTATTGATGTTACTGTTCAATTTGGGTATGATGTCCCCTGGAGAAAGGTTAGAGACCTGCTTCTTAAAGCTGCTGATCTAACTGAAATAATTGCTAAAGAACCCAAGCCCTTTGTGCTGCAAATCGATCTCGATGATGCTTATACTACTTATGAACTAAACTGCTATATCCATAGCTCAGATAAAATACCAATAATCCTATCTGAACTTAGACAAAATATCCAAGACGTGTTTCACGAAGCAGGACTCGAACTTGTGCTTCCAAAATATATCGCCCTTAGAGACGGCGCTCGAAAAGGTGTACCCAATGATTACCTCCCTAAAGAGTATCAAGCACCCGCTTTTGCAGTTAAAGTAGTTAATACCTTATCCAAAGCTGGGAAAAAGGGCAGTGAGGCTGAAAACACAGGTAAAGACAATATCGATTGATCTGTTTAAAAGAGACCTTTTGCGATAAATCGTCCAGCCTTAAAGGGAAATGATATTGACATAATATCCCCCTCTTAATAAAAAGACACTACCCTGTTAATAGTTCTGATAGTGGAGCGTTATTAAAAGCTCGGCGTTTGCTGAGAGGGATAACAAGAGGCTTATACCAATTGAGCTAACACTATTAGATGTGTGTGTAAAATGATTAAAGGAGTGTTAGAGGTAAGCGTATGGGTTTATTTTTGGAAAAGCTGGCTGACTTATATATCCTGCTTTTAGTGATAAGGGCTGTGTTGTCTTGGTTCTCACCAGACCCCTATCATCCGTTATACCGGTTTCTAATTAACGTTACGGAGCCTGTTTTGTCACCATTACGCTCTATCTTACCTGATACAGGTATAGATTTCTCGCCACTTGTCGCTATACTGCTCATTCAAGTTGTAGTACGTAGCGTAATCAAGTTTGCCTTCATATAGGTGTATATTTTTCGCAAAGACATAGAAAGGGGGAAAGATGGTAGATTACAGAAATGCAGTCATTGAGGCAGCCAAATACGTTAAAGAGAAAAGCGCTGGTTTCAAGCCCAAAATAGGCATAATCTTAGGCACAGGGCTTAGCTCCTTTACCGATAATCTAAACGATACGATTACGATAAACTATAAAGAGATACCAAACTTCCCAGTCTCAACCGCACCTTCTCATAAAGGTAACTTGATCCTCGGCCAATACGGTTCACAGAACGTTATCGCAATGCAAGGACGCTTTCACTATTATGAAGGGTACTCTATGGATAAGGTGACTTTTCCGATCAGGGTTATGAAAGAGCTTGGAGTGGAGCTAATAATAGTTACAAATGCTGCTGGTGGACTGAATCCTAAGTTAAAAGCTGGCTCTATTGTCTTGATAAAGGATCATATAAACCATATGGGAACCAACCCTTTGATAGGACCGAACGACGAGTACTTTGGTGAACGCTTTCCAAGTATGAATGACCCTTACTCTAAACGATTAAGAGATAAGTTTCTTCAAATATCAGAAGAGAAAGGAATAGAGGTGACTGAAGGTGTTTACATAGGGGTAACAGGACCGAGTATAGAGACTGTTAGCGAGTGTCGCGCTTTCTTGTCCTGGGGAGCAGATGTAGTCGGTATGTCTACAGTTCCGGAGGTGATTGTATCCGTTCATTCAGGTATAGAGGTGTTAGGCATCTCAATAGTCACCAATATGAGTAATCTATACCACAATGAAGAGCATAGTCAACAGGAGATTCAAGATACCGCACAACGCTCTTACGACAATATAAATCGAATACTGGAAGTGTTCGTAGAAAAGGCATTTTTTTAATAATATAAGGAGTATTACAATGGCAAAACCGACTTATAACAAAGTGAAGCTGAAACAGTTTGAAGAGGAGCTGCTACAAGAGCGTGAGGAAACAATGAAAGTTATCCGGGATATTAACGCTATGCAGAGACGTGGAGTTAAAGATTCCGGTGGCGACTTGTCCTCATACTCTACTCATCAAGCTGATCAAGGCACTGATTCTGATACTCTTGAAAAAGAGGTTTTTCTACTCGAGAGTATGCAAGAAAAGCTACGCAATGTCAACTTAGCTTTAAACAGAATTTATGAAGGTAAGTTTGGCATCTGTGAGATGTGCCATACAGAGATTGAAGAGGCTCGGCTAAAAGTCGTTCCTTACGCTAATATGTGTATCGATTGCAAGACAGAGGAAGAGAATAAACGTAATAAAAAAAGATGAAGCGATATAGGTATCTATGGGTGAGTATACTGATTATACTCTTAGATCAAGCCACAAAGCTTCGAGTTAGACACTTTATGGAGTTAGGAGAATCGATCCCTATCATAGGTGATTTTTTCCGTTTGACTTATGTTACCAATACTGGGGCTGCCTTTAGTATGTCATTTGGTGACGGTCTTTTCAATAAGGTGTTTTTCTTAGTAGTCCCACTGGTAGCGGTTGTTATCCTGCTATTCTTAATGTATAAGGATAAGCAGGGTGGATTAATGCAAGTTGGCTATGCCCTCATATTAGGTGGAGCAATTGGTAATTACATAGATAGATTGGCTTATGGCTCGGTAGTGGACTTTTTAGATTTCGACTTCTTTGACATTATTATTGAGCGTTGGCCTGTGTTTAATGTTGCTGACAGTGCAATTGTAGTGGCGTTTATTTTGCTATTAGTTGAGGTAATGATTCTTGAGCCATTAAAGTCGAAAAGGGTAGTAAAAGAGCTTACGCTATCATAAGTTTGATAGGTTAGCACTATAGGTGGGATTAATCAAGTGAGTAATATTAGTCTAAACATTGGGAGGATGGATAGTTATGAAGAACAAAAACAAAGAGAGTACTCCTCAAAGTAACCCGTTTTTACAGAATTTAATGAAGTTATCTTTTGGAGCAGCACAGCATATGATTAAAGATTTTACACTATCGAGGTCGGTAAAGAAACTCGATCAGAACAACGAGCGATTTGATACTATTGAGAATGTGCTGATCAAATGTGAGATGAAGATTAATCAGCTTCAGAATGACATAGATCGACTTAGGATTCAGTTGTTTTGGAGTAATGCTGTCATCATAGTTGCAGTTGTATTGATACTGTTTAAGCTATTGATTTAGTTTAAGTTGAGCCTTGCTATCTAAGTAATCTTCTACATATTCTTTTGCTCTGTCGGCTATCCATTTTTTGAACAGGATGCTCCACTCTTTTTGGGAGCGGGGATAGTCGATTAAGGCGCTTTGAAAGTTGACCATAGCTGTTTTAGGGTCTTTTTGTTTCAACAAAGAAGTCAGGTGTTCCTGTATTATTTCGGTCTCTTGATCGAGTGCAAAGTCTTCCATTAGGTCGACAATATCTGTGACTATGGGCTCAATCTTGATCAAGCTATCGTCTGTTTTCTGGAGGTGGTGCAGGTCTAAGGCAAATTTAACCACCTCTTTTTTCTTTGTATCGAAATAATATAGTATTTGGTCATCGATGCTGCTTAGAGCTTCAGCCAGTGTTTTCAATAAGTCTTTATCTTTCTTCATCATAGGTCCTTTCAAGTCATTTTACGTCTAACTATTCCGATCTCATCAGACTTGGCAACCTCTTTTTTTATTCTCACCCCATATTTCAAGAAATGCTTTACAAATATTCCGCTTATAATGAAGGTGAGTTATGAGTTTAAGAGTGTGCTTAATTTGTCGTATAGTGAAAATAACTCTATAAACTCGCTAAAAGAGAGGATAGAATGGATAAATTCAAGCTTTATGCCCCTTATAAGCCAACTGGTGACCAGCCACAGGCAATAGAGGAGTTAGTAGCAGGTATAGAAGAGAATCGACGTTTTCAAACGCTTCTTGGTGTTACAGGCTCTGGTAAGACATTTACCATAGCCAACGTTATCGAGAGGACTAATAAGCCAACGCTGATTATCTCGCATAACAAAACGTTAGCTGCTCAGTTATATGGTGAGCTAAGGCAGTTTTTCCCTGATAATGCAGTAGAGTTTTTCATCAGCTATTATGATTACTATCAACCTGAAGCGTATGTCCCAATGAAGGATTTATATATTGAAAAAGACACCGATGTTAACGAGCAGATAGATAAGTTACGTCTAAGGGCTACTATGTCTTTAGCTGAACGGCGGGACACGATAATTGTCGCCAGTGTCTCCTGTATTTATGGATTAGGAATACCTAAAGACTATAAGGAGGCATTGATTCCGCTAAGAGTAGGGGAGGAGATGGAGAGAGAGCTCTTTTTAGAAAAGCTTATCCATATCCACTATGGTCGCAACGATGTTGCTTTTGAAAGGGGTACCTTCCGTGTTCGTGGCGACATTATTGAGATATACCCAGCTTATATGGAGCACTCGATAAGGGTCGAGTTCTTTGGCGATATGATAGAGAAGATAACGAGAATAAACCCTATCAACAATCATATTATCGAAGAGGTAGATCGTTATGCAATATACCCCGCTAAGCACTTTATAACTACTAAAGAGAACTTAGAGCGAGCTATAGCGTCGATTGAAAAAGAGTTAGAGCAACAGATCTATCTCTTTAATCAACAAAACAAGCTCGTTGAAGCGCAGAGGATAGAGCAACGCACCCGTTTCGATATCGAAATGATGAGAGAATTAAACTACTGCTCTGGCATCGAAAACTACTCCCGTCATATGAGCGGTGTGCCTGCAGGTCATCCACCTTTCTGTTTAATGGACTACTTTCCAGACGACTATTTGGTCATCATTGACGAGTCACACGCTACTATACCACAAGTCAGAGCTATGTATGGTGGAGACTATTCAAGGAAGAAGAATCTCGTTGATTATGGTTTTAGACTACCTTCAGCTTATGATAATAGGCCTCTCACTTTTGATGAATTTGAAGAGCATCTACATCAAGCAATATTTGTCTCTGCAACACCGGGTGACTATGAGTTAGATAAGACATCAGGTGTATTTGTAGAACAGGTGATTAGACCGACTGGACTTCCAGATCCAGAGATAGAGATCAGGCCAGTTTCTACACAAGTAGATGACCTATTAGAGGAGATACGGGTCAGAACTTTAGCGGGTGCTCAGCGGGAGAAGATTTTAGTCACTACTCTGACCAAGAAGATGGCTGAAGACTTAACCACTTATTTATCTGAGGCAGGCGTCAGAGTCAAGTATCTTCACAGTGACATTGACTCTTTAAAACGCTCTAAAATTATCCGAGAGCTCCGGTTAGATGAGTTTGACGTATTAGTTGGAATAAACCTATTAAGGGAAGGGTTAGACTTGCCAGAAGTCTCATTAGTAGCAATTTTTGACGCTGATAAAACAGGCTTTTTAAGGTCATCCCGTTCTTTAATTCAGACTTCAGGCCGAGCAGCTCGTAACATTAACGGCAAGGTGATTTTCTATGCAGACACAATTACTCCGGCTATCAAAACTACAATAGAGGAGACTAAACGACGTCGTGAAAAGCAGTTAGCCTATAATATTGAATACAATATCACCCCTATGTCGATCAACAAATCGGTCGAAGAGATACTCGAATCTACCTATGTAGCAGAGGGTTATCAAGAGTATACAACGAGCCGCAAGAGTGAAAAGAAAGATTTTGAAGCTTATTTCAAGCTCGAGTCGAGAGAGCAGATAATTGAGCTTTTAAAGAAGGAGATGAAAAAGGCTGCCGAACAATTACGCTTCGAAGAGGCGGCTGAGATTAGAGACCGCTTAATTGAGATGGAGAGCGTAATAAAATAGGCTACTATTTACCCTGTTTGGTGAACCACTCACCTAAAATATTTCTAACCTCGATAGGTGACTCGACTTTAATTACTTTTGTCGGAATGATATCTTTGAAATACTCCCCATACTTTTTAGAGTAGAGGCGGCTATCCAAAATCAGCACAGCACCCTTATCACTCTGTTTTCTAATCAATCTACCGAATCCTTGTCTAAACTTAAGCATTGCGTTAGGGAGGGTAGAAAACTGAAAGGAGTTTTTACCATCTCGCTCTAATTTCTCGTGTAAAGCTTCCACTATCGGCTCTGAAGGGACTTGGAACGGAAGTTTGAAGATGACTAAGAGTGACAATGAATCACCCGGCACATCAACCCCTTCCCAAAATGAACTTGTTCCTAACAGCACCCCTTTACCATTTTCTTTAAACTCACTGATAGTGGTAGTACGGCTCGCCCCTTTACCTTGTGCCAAGAGGAGTATGTTATTCTGATACATATCATCGTTAATACTGTTATAAACTTCATTTAAGTCACGGTATGAGGTGAAGAGGACGAGGCTACCCCCTTTATTCAGTTTTAGTGATTGTCGGAGCAGTTCAATACTCTGTTCAAGGTAATATTTATCGGATGGTTGTGGCAGGTAGCTGGTTGCAATAACTCTTGTTTGGAGGTCGTAATTAAACGGGGAGTGGATAATCATCTCTTGAACCTTTTTATCTGTTATTACATCGAGCCCCATCCTTTGTTTAAAGTATTTAAAGTTATTTCTAAGTGACAGTGTTGCCGAAGAAAAGATAATGGTGTCTATCGCTCCATAGAGTAACTTATTTAGTAAGTCTGAGACGTCTAAGGGGGCGTAGTTTAGTATACCGGTAGCGTTTTGTGTATCGCCGAAAGTGAACGAATTAGCCCAGAGCGCGTGGTTTTTAAAGTCTGCCTCTTTGAGTGTTGTAAGAGTTGCAGTCAGCTCAGCTGCAGTTTCCAAAACGCTGTTTAGTCGGTCTTGATGGTCATCGTAATCGGCTAAATGGTTACGGTCGACTCTGTTTAAGAATTTACTTAAAGATTCAACTTTTGCTTCCAAAACCTTCATCTCGTTAATCATCTGATCCAAGCTATCTCCGAGATCATTGCTTATCGCTTTATACCTCAATTTTCCATAGTTACCCTGTTTTTGGACTATTTCCCCTAAGTTTGCAAAGATATCAAAGAAAGATAATTTATAGTCTTCCAAGAGCTCTGTTAAGCCTTTTATATCTGAGAAAAAAATCCCTTTCTTATCCTCTTGGATAAGCCCACTCTTTTGGATGTCAGCTCTGAGAGTGGGGAGGATGCCCGACTGCAGTTTTAACCGTTGATTGATATGGAACATTTGGTTAAAGAGGTTTCCAAAGTCGCTATACGCCAAAGAAGAACCAAGGTAGTTAGGTGCCATATCGGGAAGGTTATGTGCCTCATCAATAATCAAGTAGTTATCCACTTCGGCATCAAACTTATCATTAATAACGTCGGTTAGCATTAGTGAGTGGTTAACTATGATCAGGCTGGAGGCTTGAGCTGCATTTCTTACTTTTCGGTAGTAGCAGTTTCGGTTATCCGGGCAGTTTTTACCGAAACAGAAGTGTCTATCGGAAGATAGCCTCTTCCAGATAGCTGAGTAGTTTTTACGGATACTACTTCCAGACTCACGGTAGAAGGAGCTGTTTTCTGAAATATCGCCTGTTTTAGTGTATCTTTGCCAAACGGGGAGGTAGACGTAGTTCTGTATTTCATAAGGGTTTAGGAGCATAACATATTGTCTACTCAGCTCTTTCCATTTTCTCAGGCAGAGGTAGTTTTCTCTACCTTTGAGCATAGTGGCTTGGAACGGTAGATGAGTCGAGTTTTTGATGACCGGCAAGTCCTTATAGAAGAGCTGTTCTTGCAAGTTTTTGGTATTGGTTGAGACGTAGACTCTTTTCTCATTGAGGTAAGCAAACTTCAAAGCTGGCACGAGATAGGCGAGTGATTTGCCGATACCGGTGCCTGCTTCTACGATCAAGTATTCTTTATTTTCAAAGGCGCTCTCAACCCCTTTTGCCATCTCTACTTGTCCTTCTCTATACTCATATTCATCGATATGTTTGCAGAAAAGCCCCTCATTTTCAAAGCACTCATCAACGAAACTATCCTCAATCTCTTCTTTCTCGACCTCTTTCGCAATCACAGTCTCGGCATACTCTATTTCGTCCTCAATAAACTCCGCATAGGGAGTATAGTCGTTACTATTTATTACATTATGTGATTTATTGAACCCGAGACTTGCCGCGTATGGTGACGCAAAGAGTTTCAGGTAGTCGTTAGCTTTGTTAGAGATTAGAGCGTATTTACGTTGATATCCGATGATTCTCTCTATATGATCAGGCATAGTGGCACCTTGTTCAAGATTATTCGAGATTTCTAAGATGGTGTTGTTGAGCTCAAAAGGTATGTATTCAATAATAAAATCGGTCAGTTTATGGAAGATTTGGCCTGTTATTCTGGCGTCAGCGGTAGCTCTATGGTATTCTGTCTCTTCGAGTTGAAATCCAGTGGCAACAGTTTCCAATTTATGGTTATTTAGGAA
>JAJBBL010000147.1 GCA_020532365.1 Candidatus Cloacimonadota bacterium
ACACCTGTATAACTGGCAGAGCCATTAATTGTTTTTTTCTTTTCTTTCATATTCCTTAGATCCTCTCTCAGAACTAAAATCTCTGAGTATATGGTTATAGTTTAATCTTTCTTCTCCGTTTTGCAACCTTAAAACAAAAAATGCAAGATTGGAGAGATCTATTTATCCTTACCTGAACCCTCTTTCTCAAGCTTATTGAAGTACTTTACAAGCTCAGGCAATCTCTTCTGTGATACCAATATACGCCTCTGTAAACCTGCATCAATCGCCGGTGTACCAAAATACTTGGCACCCGCTGGAACATCATTGCTGATACCCGACTGAGCACCTATCATTGCACCATCGTTTACCTTTAAATGACCCGCTGCACCAACTTGACCCGCTAAAAATACGTGGTTACCTATCTTCGTGTTGCCCGCAAGACCTACCTGAGCACAAAGAATTGCACTCTTTTCGATCTGACAGTTGTGACCAACCTGGACAAGATTATCAATCTTAGTGCCCCTTCCTACTATCGTTTTACCGATAGTGGCTCGGTCTACACAGGTATTCGCACCAATCTCAACATCGTCTTCGATCTCAACCACCCCAACATGATTGATCTTGTGGTGAATCCCATCTAAAAACAGATAGCCATAGCCGTCGACACCTATTGAACAGGATGAGTGCAAAATAACGCGGCTTCCGATCTTCGTGCGAGCGTATACTGTACAATTTGGATATAAATGAGTGTTCTCACCAATTGTGACCTTCTCTTCAATAACAGAGTTAGCCTCGATAACCGTCCCTTTGCCGATAACTACATCACCACGTATAACTACGTTTTCACGAATAGTAACGTCGTCTGCAAGTATAGCTGTAGAATCGATAATTGCGGAAGGGTGAATGGATGCAGTGGTTTTACCCTTTTCGAGCTCTAACCACTTACCCACTATTAAGTTGAAACTGAAGTAAGGCTTTTTGACATAGAACAGGTTGGTCTTAGGCGCTAAACTGGGATCAAAGTCTTCAGCTACGACAATCAAACCCGCTTTAGTGTCGGCTAAATCCTTCAAAAATGAGCTGCTTTCATAGAAACAGATCGACTCTACTGTTGCCGTGGATAACTCAGAAACATTACTAAGCTTTATCTCTGATACCTGCTCCAGACGACCATCAAGCCCCTGTACTGCCCCTTTAATATTTAATTTATGAGTGAATTCACGCATTGCTATTTCGTTTTCCCTTTACCTGAGTCGTCGTTCATCTCTTTTAAAATTAAATCGGTAAGATCTAAGTTAGGTCGCGCATAAAGAAGACCACCACCAACTGCATCAAAAACAATGGAGTAGTTCTCCTCAATAGCTATCTTCTCGATCGACTCCTTGAGCTTGATCATTATCGGCTCTAAAAGCTCGGCGTTACGCTGAACTGCTATGCCGTTTTCTCCAAAAATACGTTCAAGATATTGTCTCCGCTCTTTAGTTTTAGCTTCGATTTTTTCTTGAGCTTGCGCTTTGCCAGACTCGGTTAAAGTCAACTTGCGAGCTTCATATTCAGACTCTAACCTCTTGACCTCATCGTCAAGCGCCATAATCTCTTTTTCCCACTGTGCCTGCTCATTTTTAAAGATTAATTGAGCCTCTTGAGTATCCTTGCTTTCTATCATAATTTTGTCGGTGTCAATATACCCTATCTTAATCGATTGAGCCAGCAAAAGAGATGCCGAACTAATTATAATTAGCGCTACTAACGTCATAACCCGTTTCATTTTTCCTCCAATTTCTATCGAATTTTTGTTATATATTCCGAAAGTATCAATGAATTTATGATTTGTCTACCAGTCAACTAAAATCATCCTAATGTACTGACTTAATAGACCGATAGATAGTTACTTGACTACTCGAGCTTGCTCTGGTCAAAATCGTCACCTAAATAACGCTCCCAATTGCTCACTACCTTCTCAAGGTCGTCGTTGGTGCTATATATCAAGCGATAATTGCCGTTCCCCTGGATGTCGATAAAGAGATAAACTCGATTTGTATTGCGATATTTCCAGATTTCATACTCTTTACGTGTTAACCTTGTATCACTGTCTGTAACGTTTTGCTCCTTCTCTGTCGGCTCGCCATTACGAATATATATTCTGCCGAGATCTGTCTCCCAACCCTCTTTGAAATAAGAGAAGTGTTGGTTGGCGTAGTCAATTCTGTCTCTTATAATGCGAATAAAATCGTTCTCTGATGAATGTGGATTAGGGTTGTTCTGAGCCCAAAAACGATCAACAAAGTTCCAACGTGCCTCTTCACTCAATGAATCCCAACTCTTAAATCGAGAAGAGGGTAAGAAATAACGGAGTAAATGGTATTCCTTCTCTAAATCTTTGAACAAACTCTGGCCGATGAACGTCTTTTCAGAGATTACAAAATAGTCTAAAACTGTTTCGCTGTTTTTGGTAATATGATCGTAAATATTGACCTCTATTTGATAATAGCCTGTGGCTAAAGTGTCGGCAGGGATGCGCTGTATAATATCCAAAGATGAGCCCTCTATCTTAATATTGCTCTCAATCTCGGAAGAATAGTCGTCATTGAATATGCGTAACTTTTCTGTTATGTATGAATAGCCGTCGACCGCTGGAAATAAGTTCTGAATCTCATAATAAATAAACAGTGTGTCGCTTATCCCTCGTGGATAGATATGCGAAGGATCAACAAAAAACTCATAGTCTCCCCGAACAAACTTCTCTAAGCCCGGATGCTTTATCCCTTTGTAAATTGTACTTGAAAACTCTAAGTCGCTGAGAAGAGACTTTTTGCCCAAATTATCTAAGCTTTTCGACCATACAAAAACAGCTTCCGACTCTACGTCTTCAAACTTGAGCTCAAGCTCTAAACCGCTCTGCTCCTCATTTAAGGTTAAACTAATCTTGTCTAACAGATAATGAGAGTCAGAACTGGCTATATTCTTATCCTTCACACCAATATTCTGCTTAAAATCCTGTAATATACGCCTCTCGCCTTCACCACCGATAGCAGTTATCGTCGTGTTTACCAATGCAAGAAGACCCTCTTCAGTCTCACTAAATGTAAGCTGGCTGTTAGGTATCATATAAGTCAATTGATGGACTGTGTTGCCATCCTCGTCTAAAAATCTGTTGTGATCGATGTGCATATCAATCCTGTTAGCCAATAAAAATAATGGAAAAATGAGTATGATTAGCACAATTGCGCAAAGCTTTACGCTACTTGACGACTGGTTCACTCCCCCTCCCTTTTTGCTAAAGTTCATTTGTATTCACTGACATCTCAGGAGCTTCGCCAAAAAACTCCTCGACTTTGTGGAGAAACTTCGCACTTGGATATACTTTATACTTGTATGTTGATAACTTTAATTGTTGAAACTTTTTAGTCCTTACACTGAAATTCAGGTTGAAGCTGCCAGGAGTCTTTTCGTTTAAATCGTCCAAAAAGGTCAAGCAACTTTCATTAAGATCACTTTCGTCCACTACTAAAGTGATTTCGCCACTAAACCTGGAAGCAAGATCGTCCATTCTTATTAGCTGGTTCGGATAAATCCTCAATACAGACTTATCAAATGCATTCGTATCTATCTTGCCGTCTATAAGGAACTGCTCTCCCGGCTCCAAGAAAGATTCATATTTAGCTAAGTCACGATTTGGAATTGCTAATTCAAAGCGGCCAAATTCGTCTTCCATTATCACTAAATTAGGTATCCTACTTCTGTTGTCTCGCCTCTTGACTATATCGTTGACTAAACCTATAATTCTAATCCTGTCTCGACCTGTTTCGCCCCCATTTTGATTGTACAGCTTAGTGCTATAATTGCAGAAATACTTGATTTCGTTATGATACTTGGTCAATGGATGACCCGAAATATAAAAGCCGAGCACGGAGTTTTCTTTTTCCAGCTTATCACTAAGGTTCCAGACAACATCCTCGGGCAGAACAGGTTTACATCCTGTTGGGATAGTATCATCGTCGTGTGACTCAGTAAAAGCATCAAACAGGGTAAATTGACCTCTCTTACGTTCATTACTGGCATTATTACCATATTCAATAGCTGTGTCTATAACCTCTGCTTTCTGCGCACGAGTACCCTCCAAGTCGTCCAATGCTCCTGCAAAAACCAAACTCTCGATAACCATCCGGTTTACAGCAGTCAAGTCAACTCGGGAACAGAACTCAAATATATCGCTAAACCTCCCATTTTCATCCCTCTCTTCGAGTAGTCTCTGAATCGCTACGTCACCCACATTCTTAATCCCCCTTAATCCAAAGAGGATCTTCCCTTCGGAAACAGTGAAGTCCTTCTTGCTAATGTTGATATTGGGAGGGATCACTTCAAGCTCCATATTTTTACACTCTTCTAAGAAATAAGGTATCTTGGTCGGATCGTCCTCTATAGACAGAATAGCAGCCATAAACTCAACGGGATAATGAGCTTTAAGATAAGCCGTCTGGAAGGCAACATAAGCGTAACAAACAGAGTGGCTCTTATTAAATGCGTAGTTAGCAAACTCTAACCATTTGTTCCAAATCTTCTGAATAGTCGGTTCGTCTACCCCTTTTGCAGAAGCCCCTTCCCAGAATTTTGACTTCAGTCTATCCATCACTCTTTGGTCTTTCTTACCCATTGCCTTACGTAGTGTGTCAGCTTCAGCACCAGTAAACCCTGCTAAATCTCTCGACATCTGCATCACCTGCTCTTGATAAATGATGACACCATAAGTTTCTTTAAGGGCGCTTTCGGTTAAAGGATGGTCATACTCCACAGACTCCAACCCGTATTTTCGTTTGATATAAGTATCAATGTGTTGCATCGGCCCAGGTCTATAGAGAGCAACCATAGCAATGAGGTCGGCGAAAACGTTAGGTTTCAAGTCTTTTAGATATTTCTTCATCCCAGCAGACTCGAACTGGAATACCCCGTCAGTAGCCCCTTTAGAGAATAACTCATATACTTTTTTATCCGAAAAATCAAGGTTGCTGAGGTCGACTGATACCCCTGTTGACTCTTCAATAATCTGCACAGCTCTTTTCAGGATAGTAAGTGTTTTCAAACCAAGTATATCCATCTTGAGAAGCTTCAGGTAATCTAACCATTTCCCTTCAAACTGAACCAAAACAGCCGTCTGTCCACCCTTCTGTCTACTAACAGCGAGCGGCAAATAGTTCGACAAGTCGCTCGGCCCGATCACTACTCCAGCTGCATGGATACCGTGCTGTCTGATTAATCCTTCGATAACTGTTGCGTGTTTGATAATCTGAGAATATTGCCTATTATTTGCCATTAAACTGGCAAATTCCGGCGATTCTGCCAAGCATTTTTCCAAGGTAATTCTCGGAGTATTTGGCATCAGTTTAGTTATGTTATTAGCTTCTGCAGGGGGTACTTCAAGCACACGCGCCACGTCTTTAATTACAGCTTTTGCAGAGAGCGTGGAAAAGGTAATAATTTGCGAAACACTATCCCTTCCGTACTTCTCTATAACATAATCGATTACTTGATTACGCCCTTGGGCACAGAAGTCTATATCAATATCTGGCATCTCAATACGTTCAGGATTAAGGAAGCGTTCAAAGAAGAGATTGAATTTAATAGGGTCTATTTGAGTTATACCGAGTAGATATGAGACGATACTCCCTGCCGCTGAGCCTCTTCCAGGGCCTACAGGTATGTCTTGTTGAACGGCTGCATCAACCAGGTCCTTTACCACCAAAAAGTAGTTTTCATACCCCATTCGATTAATTACTGATAACTCGTAATCAATTCTCTTTTTAATCTCTTCTGTTACCTCTGGGTATTTCTTTTCTGCATTGCTGTAGCAGAGGTCTTTGAGGTATTCCGTCTCGTTAAAGTATTTTTCTGGCAGTTCAGCTTTAGGGATCAAAAACTCTTTATATTCGAACTTAAAGTCAACTTGTTCTGCTATTTTCACGGTATTTTCATACGCTTCTGGTAGCTCTGGGAACAGTTCCCTCATTTCTTCTTCAGATTTAAAGTAGAGCTGATCTGTCTCATATTTAAGTCGATTTTGATCATTCAGTGTTTTCCCAGTTTGGATACAGAGCAGCACATCGTGTGCTTCGGCGTCTTCTTTATGCAAGTAGTGACAATCGTTTGTAACCACGAACGGCGTATTAGTTCTTTTTCCTAATTCGATAAGTTTGGGCATCACTTCGATTTCATTGGGGAATCTATGGTCCATTAGTTCGAGATAGTAGTTGTCTGGGAATACTCTTTTGTAGAAATCTATAGCTTCTACAGTTTCTTCTTCTCTTCCTTGCAAGAGTAATGATGGTATTTCTCCTCTTATACAGCCTGAGAGACAGATTAGCCCTTCCGAGTATTTTTCTAATAAAGACTTACTCATTCTCGGTTTATAGTAAAAGCCATCTAAGTAAGCTATGGAGGAGAGTTTGATTAAGTTTTGATAGCCTTTTTTATTCTTAACGAGTAGAGTTAGGTGATGGAGCGTATCTTTTTTAGCATCGGGGTCATCTAATTCACCATTTATCACATAAGCTTCTATTCCGAGGATAGGTTTAATTCCGTTTCTAATAGCCTGTTCATAGAAGTCAATCACGCCTGACATAGTTCCGTGGTCAGTAATTGCGACGGCAGTCATCCCCATTTTTTTAGTAAGTTCTATTATTTTATCAGTACGGCAAGCTCCGTCCAGGGCGCTGTACTGAGTATGATTATGTAAGTGTACGAATCCCATATTATATCTCCAAAAACCTTATCGTTTCTTTCATTTTAAGCCCCTTTGAAGTAATTTACGCATAGTTTTCAACATAGCTTCAACCAATTAATATGGACTATAACTTTCTGTCAAAACCTAATCTATTCTTTCGACTTAGCTTATGCTCTTATCATCAGTCCTACAACAGATTTGAGCCAGTTTATCATTTCATAGAGAATTATTTTAAGTGTTATCTCTCCGTTTAGGCACTTAATTTCACACTCAATTTAGCGGTCAAAAAAGGTGTAAAAACATATGCAGTGACGAAAAACAATTGACATTAATGTTCTGATATTTATACAGAGTTTGAAAATAGGACACGAGGTTTGATATGCAGTTACACTGGAAATTCATTGAAAATGCCAAGCGAGTTGGCTCTAAGATGGCTCTTTTTGACACTCTATCTGACACAAGTTTTAGTTATAGCCAACTTTTTATTGCTTCTATAATGATTAAGACTTTTATTGATAAGTATTCAAGTCAATTTGTAGGTATTATGTTACCGCCGGGTGCCGGCTCAATACTATCTATTCTTGGAACACAAATGTCGGGGAAAGTTCCCGTAATGATAAACTATGCTACAGGGGCTATAGACAACGCTATTTACGCGCAAAACAAATGTCACTTCAGAATGATTATTACCAGCAGGAAGTTATTAGACAAGCTTGAGCTCAAGCCCATAAAGGGGATGATTTTCATAGAAGACTGGTTAGAGAAACTATCTACTTCTATGAAGCTTAAAGCTCTGATTAAGTCTAAACTACCTGTTTCGTTGCTCACAGCTTTTATTCACCAGGGGAGTATTGATGATGTTGCGGTAATACTCTTCACCAGTGGCAGCGAGAAAGAGCCGAAAGCGGTTCAGCTTACACACAGGAATATTCTACATAACGTGACTACTATTCCAGAGATTATTGATGTTGGTGAAGAGGATATCTTCATTGCCAATCTACCATATTTCCACGTCTTTGGATTGACTATCAACTTATGGGTACCTTTATCTTACGGTGCCTCAATTGTAGCAATGCCAAATCCTCTTGATTACAAGACTATCTGCGAAGCGATTAAAAAGCATAATGTATCAATTATGGTTGGCACACCGACCTTCTTTTGGGGATACGCTAAGCGTGCAGATGAGGACACTTTTAAGTCGGTCCGCTATGCTATAGCTGGTGCCGATAAGCTTCCACTAATGGTCAACGACACCTATATTGAGAAATTCAACTTAAAGATTTTCGAAGGATATGGTGCTACTGAAACAAGTCCGGTCATCTCAACAAATACACCAACTTACTACAAGTTAGGAAGCGTTGGGAAGCCTTTGCCTGGAGTAAAGGTCAAGATATGTGATATAGACACCGGCAAAGAGCTCCCTGTTGGCTCAGAGGGTAAGATTCTGGTCAAAGGCGAACTGGTTATGAAAGGGTATTACAATGATCTTGAAGAGACCTCCGTCCGCATTAGAGACGGATGGTATGATACCGGCGACATTGGAGTTATCGACGAGGATGGTTTCCTTTGGCACAAAGGACGTCTCAAACGATTTGTTAAAGTAGCTGGTGAAATGATTTCTTTGGTAAAGGTTGAGCATCTTTTAGAGAGTGTAATACCGGAAGGTAGCTACTGTTGTGTAGTCGACGTCCCAAACTTTGAAAAGGGTGCTGACATAGTAGCGTGTGTAACCACCAAACAGTTTGATAAGAAGACGATGTTAAAGCATTTACGTGGCAAGCTACCCCCTATGGCCATCCCTAAGGAGTTATATGTTATGGACGAACTACCAATGATGGCAAGCGGCAAAGTCAACTTCCGAGAGGTGGAAAAAATGGTACGTAACATGGTAAACGAACAACCGAAGGAGAAGGAGAAAAAGCGATGAGAGAGGCCGATTTAATCATATGTAACGCCAAGGAGCTCTTGACTTTAAAAGGTGGGAAAACACCCCGTAAAGGCGTTAAAGAAATGAACTCATTAGGCATCATTAACGATGGTGCTTTAGTTATAAAAGACGGACTTATCTTGGACGTAGGTCCAACAGACGAAATACTTCGTAAATACGATGCAGAAGAGATATTTGACGTAGCGGGCAAAGTTGTTATGCCTGGCTTTGTCGACGCACACACTCACCCAGTTTTTTACCATACTCGCGAGAACGAGTTTGAAATGCGTATCTTGGGCAAATCTTATGTCGAGATTTCTCAGAGTGGTGGCGGTATAAGATCCAGTATTGAAGCGGTTAGAACTGCTTCTGAAGACAAGTTATACGACTTAGCCAGAAAACGTGTAATGCGAATGATCAGCTGTGGAACGACTACTGTTGAAGCAAAAAGCGGATATGGCCTTACTACGGAGAGCGAGCTAAAGATGCTCAGGGTAATCAAGCGTCTCCAAGAGGATCTCCCGATAGACATCGTCTCGACTTTTATGGGTGCTCACGAGTTTCCAACAGAATACAAAGATAATCGAGAGGAATACATTCGCATTTTACTTGAAGAGATGATGCCAGCGGTTGCCGAGGCGGGCTTAGCCGAATTTTGCGACATCTTTACCGAGGAGCACGTTTACACAATAGAGGAGTCACGCATCATTTTAGAGCGAGCCAAAGAGCTTGGTTTTAAGATCCGGATGCATGCAGATGAAATCAAATCAATCGGCGGTGCTCAGTTAGCAGCGGAAGTGGGGGCCGTATCTGCAGACCATTTAGGGGCAGCTTCAGAGGCTGGTATAGTGGCAATGAAAGAGAGCGGAGTAATCCCCGTTTTATTACCTGCCACTATTTTTAGTCTCGGTTTAGAAAGCTATGCTGACGCTCGCAAGATGATTGATTTAGGCTTACCTGTAGCAATAGCCACCGACTATAATCCAGGAAGCTGTAATTGTGATAGTATGCAATTTGTCGTTACTTTGGCCACTTTACAGATGAAGATGACAGTTGCCGAAGCGATTGTAGCGGGAACAATTAACGCAGCTCATTCTTTACATTTAGGGGATATTTTAGGTACTTTAGAAGCTGGCAAGCAAGCCGATTTCTTGATAATGGATATGCCCTCTTATCGCTATTTGCCTTACCATTTTGGCAGCAACAATGTCGAGATGGTTTTCAAAAAGGGCGAGTTGATTTACGAGAATATCGACATCGAAATCATTGAAGAGAATATTAGGGAGTAAAAAGTTTATCCCTTTTTGCCCCACTTATTATAATGAACCAGTTTCTCGAGGGGGCTTCTGGCTTTACTTCCAGAAAACACCTTGAGAAACTTACCATAAGTAGTCTCCCGATCCTTTGGATACCCAAAAGGGCTAAAGGCTACAACTCTAATTCTCGACGGTAGATTAAGGTGTTTTTTAACCACTTTTTCATTAAACCCAGCCATCCAACAACTCCCTACCCCATAATTCCACGCTGTTAACATCATTTGCTGAAAGGCTATTGCAGTGTCCACAAGATAGTAGTTTTGTTTATTCATCGTGCCGCTATGAAGTGGATCGGCACAGGCGACTATGATTAGCGGAGCGTCTTTAATAAAGTAGTTTATTTTCCCAACCAAACCGGTGTTATTAGCAAACTCCTTTATTCTGTCGGGTTCATTGATTACTACAAATCGCCAGCACTGTCGATTTTGGTATGACGGGGCATTTCGCCCCGCCTCTAATATCTCGTTTAATATTTCTTCTGGAACAGGTTCTGACGAATAGTTCCTAACGCTTTTACGGCTTTTTATAACATCAAGGAATTCCACAACTGAACCTTTATGTTTTAGAAGGAGAGTCCAAACCCGAGGTTTAACACTTGATATTTTGCAATAGAGTAGTCGGCATTAACGTGAATAAAGGGTAAGAGTGCCCATCTAACGCCGGCAGTCATTCTAAAGTCGTTATCTCCATCAATTTCGAATTTAACTGGTATCGGATCTACCCCTGGAATCGGCTGATACTCATAATCGGCTTTCAGGCTACTCCCTTCAATTCCTATACCACCGTATACTGTTAGCATCAGCAAGGTTTTACTTACTTGTGCGTTAGCAGCCCAGCTCGTCACCTCGACTATATCGCCGGCTGAAAACTGCTGATAAGCACCTTGTACGGCGAGGTGTACAGGAAAAAGTGGGATATACTGGTCTATACTATGTTTGAGCCCTACTCCCCAGAAGTTAAGCTCTCCGAAGTCACCCATATCGACAGGTGGCATAAAACGCAGCATCAATTCATTTCCCAAAGGTAGGCTGACCTTGGCTTGTGGAACGATGAGCGGTACAGCTTTAAGGTTAATTCCGTTAGGGAGAATTCGTTCACCCATAAACTTTCCACCCTCTTTGCCAAAAACCGTAGCAGTTTCGATAGTTTCAGGCGCTTCAACTGGTACGCTCTCAAAAATATCGGATGGGAATGCTGCGTCGAAAGTACGATCCACTTCTGGAACGAAAGCGAGCATTGTATTGAAATGAATTCCAAATCTTACAGGTCTTAAAACTGATGGCTTTGCTACGGCAGCTGTGTTATAAAGCCCAGTATTAAGATTAGTTCCAAAAGCGGTTACAAAAGGCTTCATATAGCCTTTCCCATTCTCTGCAGCCATTTGCTGTAAATTATCTTGTACGTTTTGTGCATACACACCATTAAAAGTAAGTAACAGGGCAAGCACTATCAACACAGGTCTCATAAAGTCCTCCAAATTTTCCTCTTATTAAAATGTAATACTCTTTGTCTCTTCCGTCAAATATATAGTAACGGTAATAAGCAGCACTGATCGCTTCATATATCAGGGGCAGGTCTATTTGATCACCCCTATTTTTGTTTAATTCTCTCTAAGTTTTTCTTCGCCTTCTCACTGTTCGGGTCGATGCTCAGGCATTTCTCTAAAAGTTTAACTGTCATCTCCATATCCCCTTCCATTTCGTAGATGACGGCCAAGTTGTTAAGTGCATTCGTATCATTAGGTCTTAAGTCGAGTGTCTCTTCATAAAAGCGTTTCGCTGGAACAGTATTCCGATTCATATGGTATGCGATGGCGAGGCTATATTTATATTCGGGGAAGTCCTGATCAATTTCCACTGCATTGAGATAGAATTTTTCTGCGAGTGGAAAGTTGTGCAACATCAAGAAGTAAAGCCCTTGCAAATAGTGATAATCGGGGGAATCTATCAGAATCTTACCATAATTATCAAGCGCTTCTTTAGCCTCTTCAACTCTTCTTTCGGCGACGAGTTTAGAGGCGACTCTAATAGCGTTACCCGCTCCGTTAAAGTGATTTGGGCTTCCAAGAACTATCTCTTGTACTCGCCATTTCTCAGGTTTAGCAGAGAGGATAACGGTCAGGTCATACTTTCCATTGACTTCGAAATAAACAAGTGCCTCTTCTTGATTCTCAGAGACGGCCGACATCAGTAGCTGATACGATTTCAACTTATCTATTACAGGGTTTTCTTTACGTCGTCTTTTATAGTTATTCAGATAAAGTAGGTCTAAATATCCCTCGCTATTCGAGTGGTATTCGACGCTTTTTTCCCAATCTTGTGCAATAAGTAGGTCTAAATATTCTTCAGCAACCTCTTCGTAATGTCTGACTTCCTCTTTTTCATACTTCAAAGCGAGGTTAAACTTTTTAGAAAGATATTCAGCTGGAACGAGTGGCGATTGGACTATTAAGTTCAAATATTCTCTTAACTGTTCGCGGCCCTCTTCATCTTTAGCCATCTCCAAAGGTATTTGATTGTCCAGCCCGACAAAAGGCATCACAGCCCACACATCAATCAGTTTTTGAGTCAAAATACTGTGTTCACGATACGAATCTACTTTTGTTGAAGTCCCTTTTTCAATCTCTGCAAAGTTAGATCGTAATAGATAAACACATTCTGCAGGGCATTTAAGATCTACTTTCATTTCCACACAACACTCCCAGCAGACATCTTTGCCGATTCGTGGGCAGTATCGCTGAGCTCGATTTACTTTACATTTTCCACATCTTACTTTTTCTTCAGCTATTTTTAAGCTCAAATCTATATCTCCTCAATAGTTGGCGGTAATTTTCTTTTGAAGGCAGAGCCGTTATAAAGCTGTACAACTCGCTCAACCTCTTCTTGTTTATACCCTTTTTCAAGTACTTCCTGTAAAGGTATTTTCTTTTCATAAAGCAGGTACAGTATCTCATCTAAGGGTTTATACCCTATTTTCATCTCTTCTTCATCGGTTTGTCCCTGCCAGAAGTCAGCCGTGGGTATCTTTTCGATAATTTCTTTCGATATATTCATTTGTTTAGAAAGCTCATAAACTTCTGTTTTATAGAGGTGTCCAATCGGCTCGAAGGCACAGGCGTTATCTCCAAACTGAGTTGAATAACCGGTTAAAAGTTCAGAGCGGTTGCTCGTACCCAAGACGAGCGCATCGTATTCAACTGATAAGTCAAACAGGATTGTCATTCTTATACGAGCCATAAAATTACCTCTTCTCATCTTGGAGGCATTAGGCTCATTATCCCAAAAATATTGGTCAACGTAGGGCGTTATATCAATAATTTCATAGTTAATGTCGAGCGCTTCTGCAAGTTTAACTGCGTCGACCACATTCTCTGGGTCACCGGCAATATGTGGCATAATCACAGCATAAACATTTTCTCCACCCAAACCTTCTTTAGCCAAAGCAGCAACTAAAGCAGAGTCAACCCCTCCTGATAACCCTAAAACACCACTAAACTTAGACGCTGAACGGATATATTCGCTTATGTACTCAGCTATCCTTTTGCGCTCCTCTTTTAGATCTATCTTTCTCAACATTTTATCTCCTTATCAAAAGTTCGATGTATATGGCATACAGATTGTATCTATGATTTTCGTGCCCAACAAGTTACTCTTCGCTTGAGGCTCGATAATCAACGCAGTATCCGGAATTTCATTTACACCCGAAAGAATTAAAACCTGCTCCCCTGCAAAAATCACCCCTCTCTCTACAGCTAAAGTTGCCACTTCAACACAACGTTTAACACCCTCTGCAAGAGTCTCTATAGTTTTACTCATCACACTATCTATAAAGCCGGAACGCTGAGGTAGAGACTTCTGTAAAAACTTATTAATCTCTTCTTCTGTGATCGACAGTATGGTTATATTATCGTTCGGGAACCGTTCCTTTTTAAGTAGCTGCAGCCCCTCTTCATCTAATTCATCTGTATCGATCAGAATTAAGAAGGTCTTAAGCTCGGGCAGAATCAGTTTTTCCAGCTCATCGAAGAGTCGAGAGCCTATAATCATTGTCTTTGGTTGATAATTTTCTACCCCTTTTTTCAAGGCGTCAATAACCTGTTCGACAATCGGCTGCGAAAGATCTATCTGACTAACCATAAGACTTACAGACGTAACTCGACCCCTATACGGAGTCCGGCACCTGACATATTAAGCTCGCTCCAAGTGATGCCACTACTATCTCTTCTGACGTTCTTTTTCATCTTTCCACCATTATAGAACGTTTCGCCATAAATACTCGCATTCTGGCTCAATGCGTATTTAACTCCGAACTGTAAAGTCCAGTTAATCCCGTTATAAAAGTTTACTTCATCTATTTTGTTATGCTCGTTATTCGGGGTCAAATCTTCCGCAATAAAAATATCCTCCCAGAGTAGCCCCCAGCCTAAGCCTGTGCCGATATAGGGCACAACATCTAACTCCATAGGGAGGCTGACTCTAATAGTCCCCATCACAGGTATGTAGTATGTCGTAATATCTGAATTAACTCTTGCGTGGTCGATATTATTGCCAGCAGATGACGTATCGAACTCAACATATCGCTTCTCTTGAAAATTCTTATAAAAATAGTCGAAACCAAAGCCAACTTCTACTACATTATCAACATTTACACCGTATGATAATCCAGGGAAAACACCTGTGTCAGCACCTGAAGGGGCGAGAAATCCTACTCGCACATTCATCGCATTGGCGGCAAAAAGTGAAGTTGTAAAGAATAGCACTAAAGCAAAAATAAGCGGAAGCCTTTTCATCTGATTACTCCTCAGATTAGCGTTTAATATTAAAGTTAAGAGCGGTATTAAACCGCTCTTAACAGCTCAAATATGAGTATTATTTGTTAACTTGGAATGTTTTGTCGCCTGTTTTGAAGAAACTGACAATTTGTGATGCTGCAGCTATACCGGCATTAACGTTAGCCTCTTCTGTTTGCGCTCCCATTTTCTTTGGAGTAAAGAAGAATCTGCCTGCATATTTCTCTTCAATTTCAGCTTTGCATTCTGGAGCAATATCTGAAGCATACTTGAAGTCTGGTCTCTCTTCAAACATCTTTAAGAGTCCTTCTTCATCAATGATCTCAGCTCTTGCGGTGTTGATAATAGCAGCACCTTTCTTCATCTTTGACATCAGCTCAAAGTTGATTGATTTTGTGGTCTCTTTATTCTTCGGTAAGTTTAATGAAATGTAGTCACTGGAGCTGTATAACTCTTCAGCACTCGCTACTGTTCTGGTACCATCTTCTTGAACTCTGGCAACAGGATTTGTTGGACGAAACGCGATAACTTCCATTCCGAAGCCTCTTGCGATTTCAGCAACGCGTCTACCAATAGCGCCATAAGCGTGGATACCCATTGTTTTCCCTTTGAGTTCTGAACCGCTCTTACCAGTAAAACCTTTCCTCGCTAAGTTGAGCATCATACCATAAGCTAATTCAGCTACTGCGTTAGCGTTTTGACCTGGAGTGTTCATCACAACGATATTTTTCTTTGTTGCTGCTGCTAAGTCAACATTGTCATATCCAGCTCCCGCTCTAACAATAATCTCTAACTGTGGAGCTCTTTCGATAACTTCTGCTGTCATTTTGTCGCTTCTAACGATTACAGCCTGAACATCAGCCAATGCTGCTATAAGCTCTTCTGTAGTCTGATAGTTCTCTAACAAAACTAATTTGTATCCAGCTTCGCTAACTACTTTACTGATTCCATCGATTGCTGGTTGAGCAAAAGGTTTCTCTGTGGCTACCAAGATTTTTTTGGACATAGTTCCTCCCGTAGGGTATTTTTTATACCTCAGTATCTATGGCTCCACTTTTTGGTCAAGCTTATTTCTTCGGAATCTGTAACTTTCTAAGCTATCTTTAGACAAACCTCAAATCTTTGCTCGATATTTCAACAAATCTTACCCTAAATAACACACCGCTCTCTACCCAGAAAACCTATGGAGCTACCGTGAAGATAAGGGGGAATACCGCAGCCGGCCCATATCCGCCTACGGCATTCTTCCTTACTTACTAAGGGGATGAAGCTTTGTAATTGACTGTTAAATATAGATATGCCAGTCTAATCGTTAGAGGCTAAGCTTTTATCTGAGGGTTTTTAATAAAAACACAAATCGTGCACAAAATCAACTGCTTCAGACATACCTCGTAAAGCAATTTTTAGTGCGCTTCTAACCAATTCTTCCCTACTCCGATATCGACCGTTAAAGGAATAATTATTCGGTATCTTTCTGGGAGTGCATAACGCATTTCTCGATCGACAATCTCTTTAACTCTATCCAGAGCATTTTTGTGTACTTCAAAGACTAATTCGTCGTGAACTTGGATGATCATTCTCACTAAAGGGTAATCATATTCTGAATTTAGCTGAGTAAAACTCTTTTCTAACCTTATCATCGCCATCTTAATAATATCGGCAGCACTGCCCTGGATAGGCATATTAATAGCTACCCGTTCCGACTCACTCTTCAGCATAGGGTGTGCACTCCGCAAATTTGGGAGGTATAATCGACGCCCCATAATGGTCTCTGCGTACCCTTTGCTTCGGGCTACCCGAATTTGGTAATCAAAGAAGTCACGTATTTGCGGGAATTTCTTAAAATAGACATCGATAAATTCTTTAGCCTGGTCAAGTGTAATGTTGTTATCTTTAGCCAGTTTTCTTGGTCCCATACCATAAAGTAAGCCAAAGTTAATCGCTTTTGCCATTCTTCGTTCATCAGAATCGATTAACGTTATCGGCTTGTTGAGGATAAGCCCGGCTGTTTGTGCGTGGATATCCTGATTGTTATTAAACGCAGCGATAAGATTACGATCTTTGGACATTATCCCGAGTATACGAAGCTCGATTTGTGAATAGTCAGCTGCTAAAATCAGATAATCGTCGTCTTGAGTGGTAAACGCTTTACGAATCTCTTTGCCAGCCTTGTTTTTTATCGGTATGTTTTGAAGGTTAGGGTTGGTAGAAGAGAGACGCCCTGTGCTGACAACTGTCTGATTGAAAGAGGAGTGGAGTCGACCCGTTTTCTGATTGATAAGCTGAGGTAAAGAGTCGATATAAGTAGACTTAAGCTTGGAGAGCTGACGATAATCGATGAGAAATTTGGCAATGTCATACTCTTCAGAAAGCTTTTCCAAGACCGAGTTATCGGTCGAATAACCAGACTTTATCTTTTTCAATGGCTGAATCCCCAAATCCTCGAACAGCACTTTGCTTAACTGTTGTGTGGAATTAATATTAAACTCCGATCCCGCCTCCTGGTATATAGAGCCGGCTAAAACCTCTAAGTCTTCAGTAATTTTTATATCTATCTCGCTCAGTATTGAAGAATCAATATATACGCCATCACGCTCCATCTCGGCTAAAACAAATAGTAACGGAATCTCTATCTGGTAATAAAGGGGCTCCAAAGACTCCCTTTTTATCCTATCCTTGTAACTGCTGTATAGCTGAAACGTAACTATCGCATCCTCTGCTGAATATTCAGCGGCACGCTTAAGCGGAACATCGGCAAAACTGATAGCTGATTTACCGCTTCCTATTAAGTCAGAAAGTGGAATCATATCGTAGTTCAGCTCCCGCTTGGCACACGCCTCTAAACTATGGCGAAGATGTGTCGAATCGAGTATGTATGAAGCAAGCATAGTATCAAATATTGGCTCCCTTAACTTAAAGCCATATTTCGCTAAAATCAAATAGTCGTACTTACAGTTATGCCCTACGAAAATAACGTCTTCCGGGAGGCTGTTTAATTTATCTAACACCCTATCTAAAGGGAGATTTACCCCCTCTGAATGACCTAATGGGAGATAGAAGCCTCGCCCATCTTCCACCGATAAAGATATGGCAACTAAATCTGCCTCTATGAATTCGAGCGAAGTAGTTTCGGTATCAATTGCGATGATTTTCTTATCAGATATGTTGGTAAAAAGTGTGTCCAATTTCTCGGCAGTATCTATGATTTCATAATTAAGAGAAAACTTCGTTGTCTCCTCATAAAAGGATAATGACATCTGTGTCGGCTTTGACTCTACCACTTGATCGGCAGTGAAAAGCTGCTTTACTTTACTAACTAAAGATCGAAACTCATACTTTTCGAGAAAAGGGATCAAGTTTTCAAAGTCGGTACTGTCAAACTTCGCCTTGCTCGCTAATTCTTGTAAATCTACCCCAACCTCCGATTCTAATGGGATGTCTACCATAATAGTGGAGAGCTCTTTAGACAAATAAGCATCCTCTTTACCCGTCTCAAGCTTGTTTTTAAGAGACTTTGAGGTAATCTTGTCTAAATTTGCATATATGTTGTCTAAATCTGTATACTCTTGTAATAAGGGGGCTGCAGTCTTCGGACCTACCCCTCTTACACCGGGAATATTGTCCGAAGTATCACCTACTAACGCTAAATAATCGATAAATTGCTCAGGGGTCACGCCATATTTTTCTTTAACTGTCTCTGCCGTAACATACTTTTCACCGAATGGATCGTAAATACGAACTTTGCCCCCTAATAGCTGTGAGAAATCTTTGTCACCCGTAACAAGAATGACTTCAAATTTATCTTCGTATCTTTTGGATAGTGTGCCGAGAATATCATCCGCTTCATAGCCGGCTATCGAGATTTCCGGTATTTTAATAGTTTTGAAGAATTCTTTTACCGGTTCGATTTGAGAAACCAGCTCATCAGGGGCTGGTGGTCTATTAGCCTTATAGCTTTCGTCGATTTGGTGTCTAAACGTCTCTTCTTTGAGGTCAAAGGAGATAATAGCATACTCAACCTGTTGGTCTTGCAAAAGCTTCAAAAAGGAGTTTATTACACCAAAGATGGCACTTGTGTTTTCCCCAGCCCTATTTCTCAAAGGGTTACGAATAAAAGCATAAAATGAACGATAGATAAGAGCTGTTCCGTCTATTAGATATAACTTTTTCATTTTTCGACCTATAAAGCGTTGTTTAGCCTGAATATTATCCTATTTAATAAAAAAGGAGGCACCAGGCAGTACCTCCTTCTTTTTATTATTTACTTCTTATGTGTCGTTTCTTACCAGAGTTCTCTGATAATTTCGTCCATAAGATTCTTAACATCATCTTTCTCCATATAGGAGAGTGGGAAGCCAAAGATCCAAGTGGTATTTCTGGCTGTTTTAGTTCTGATTGCGACTGCTTTATCTGCGTACTCTTCCTCACCTTGCTCAGTTGTCTTCATTCTGTAGACTACGCTGGTCACGGTGTTATTCAGTTTTTCTTCATCGAAGAAAGCTACTGCTCCGAGGGCACCTCTTGCTTTGACTACTGGATGAAAGTCTAAGTTAAGGTTAATCTCAGGGTATCCGTTTCCAACTGGTTTAGCACCTAAGAAGAAAGTGTTTGCAGTAAAGGCTACTGAGAGTCTATCAATTGTATCTCTCTCGAAGTATGGGAGCCCGAAATATCTTTGGAGCGCCACGTTTGGATGACGTGTAAGTGGAAGCGCGAACGTTCCGCTGATATAGAATTCGTGCATATACTTTAAGTTTTGGCCAGCACTCAGAATCATATTACCGCCACCCGTTCCATTATTTCCTTGCAAATAGAGGTTAATGGCCTCTAAGTCGAGGTGGAAGTTTGAGTTATCAGGACCACCAGCAAGTGTCAGATGGTCTGAATGCCAGATGACTAAGCGGTATGGCTCTAAGTCGGTTGTTGAGATAACGTTTTCAACCTGATCAGAGTGCAATTTGCTATCCCAATGATTGTTTCTAATAGTCAATCTGTCGATTGTTTCGACTTTACCGCTAAAGCCTGCAAATATTTCTTCATAGAATTCGTTAGTAGCTGCATCTAAAGCGGTTGGACCGGTGACTGGATAGGAATCATTGTCGACGATTAAGATTCCTTGCTTTTCTTCTCTTGGGACTGGTCGCTGAATATTGAAGCTAAATTCCTCAATTTCAGAAGTTCTGTTCTGAGAGTCAAGCACTCTAACTTCGAATGTATGGTTGCCAGGCTCTAAAGTATTTAAAAGGACTCTTGTATCGATCTCGTGATGTCTTGGAACCCTAAGCCACTCTCTACCTTCGCTATCCCTGTATAAGTATTTAGTCTGATATTCAGGATCACTTTGAAGTGGTGGATAGTGGAAAGGTTTTCCACCTAATCTGAGGTCAAAAGCTTTGATTGTGCCAAGATAGTCTATTTCTACTCCGTCACGATAGTCGTGTACTTCGTTGATTAAACTTTTGTTTGGGTTATCTTCATCATATTGACCCTTCCAACCCCAACGGAGATAAACTTTTAAGTCATCGCTCCATAAAGCAGAAAATACACCGTCCTTGTTAACAAAGAATGGAAGACCAAACTGTGTCCCTTCAGGTGTATCAACCTCTGGTATCGGTCGAGTAACTTCTTCGTCTTTGTAGAAAGTAAAGTGATTGCCACCTAAGACGTAAGTGATGTTACCGTAGATAAGTACTTTTGGTCTAAATTTGTCAAATACGCTAAACTTAGCAGTTCTTTCTACAGAGTGAACTCCAGCCATATTAACGGCTTTAAATATGAGACGAGTCTCTGTCTCTGGAGTCTTATAATTATCGCTCTCAAACTTATTGGGAGCGAGAACTGTGAAAACATCGTCACGACCTGGGAAGTCCTTTTTATCGTCTTCACGCATAGCCAACCAAGCTCTACGTACATTTTTCTGACCCTTAGTTTCGTACCATCCGCCCTCTTCTGGCATACGGGATATGAGGTCTCCTGTAGCAATGTCTCGCTCTTCGACGTAGAACTTAAAATAGTTGGCTGGGTTTGGTGGAGAGATGTAAGGGGTATTTTCAGCAATTTCAAACTCCACTTCGAAACCGAGACCGGTTGTTGCATAATGTGGGTTATCTGGATCCACAGCAGCGGCTAACGGTCTAAAGCGGTCTGAGAAGATTATATCAACATCAGGAACGTGAGATACTACGTTGAAATATTTTTTTACAACATCACTCTCTTGTTCACGATGATCTTTACATTTTATTTCAAAAACACTTGTTACGCTCGTACTATCACCGTTGACAGTAGCAGGGAAATGGATTGTATCGAACACTTTGGTAGTCCAGATCGATTTAGAATCAGTCTCATCCATTGGTATTGCTTGATCTGCACCTGGTTTATAATGATAGATCCAACCCTCTTCATCGGTGTAAGTTCTTGGTAAATCGACTGGCTTGCCATCTAAGTCTAATACGCGATATGCATAACCGGTAACTACCCCACCTTCGGAAATACCACGCCAGTAGATTTTGTTTTGGTAGTAATAAGGATCAATTATTTCATCCGTATCTTCTACCCCTTCATACGAGGTAATAATGACTGTCGGCTTCTTAAGAAAGGTAATCGACCCCTCTTTGCCGCAACCAGTCAGCAGGATGGATATTGCAGCTACTAAAAGAGCTGTAATATACAACCATTTCTTAAAACTCAGCATAAATTTCCTCCTAAGTATATGACAATTACTATGCCACCAATCAACGGTTAGCAACTATCAAATCCAAATGATTTAGTCAACAGAAAATATCCTCGCAGTATGACCGCTTCAAACATCCCCTGACATCTAATTGTCATAACTTAACTAACACTTGTTTAACGTTCTCTTTTTATCTTCAACCCCTACCAGAGATGAAGATTCTATATAGAAACGGGGCAAGACAGACCCGCCCCGCTCAATAGATATTATTCTTTTGAAGAGGACTCGCTTATTTAACGAGTAACATTTTCTTCATTTCAGTGTGCTTCTCAGTTGAAAGCTTGTAGAAGTAAAGACCACTGGCAACTTCGTTGTTGGAGTTGTCACGGCCGTTCCATACTACTCTGTGCTCGCCTGAAGCTTTGCTGCCGTCAAATAAAGTTTTGATCAGCTGACCTTTTACGTTGTAAACTTCAAGGGATACATTCATCGGCTGGTCGATTGCAAAGCTGATAGTAGTCTCTGGGTTGAATGGGTTTGGATAGTTCTGTGAGAGAGACATCTTAGTAGGAGCAATAGCAACCTCTTCAGCTGAGTCACGTGCAATACTGAAGTTCAAGTCGAGTGAGGTGTACATTAAGGTACCACCGGAGTTTATAGGACTGTTCTCTTGAATATATGAGCCGTAGTCGTTGTCGTCTAAGAAGAGTAAGTGGATTCTACCCCAATCATCATCAAGCATCTCAATGTTGTCAGCCATATACCAGTATACCGGAACAGTACCAGCTAATTCTGGAGTATCAATCGAGTTAAGAATAATTGGATCCTCTGACCATGATCTACCATAGTCTCTTGAAACGTAAAGATAAGTTTCTGGAACACTTGCCCATTCTGCGAAATCTTCAGCATTAAATTCGTTAAAGAATCTCGACATTAAACTCTCTTGGAAAAGAGCAACCATAAATGGTCCATCGGATATAATGCGATAATAGTTTTCGTGGAAAACAGCATCAGCATCCCAATAGTAATATGGGAAACTTGAGTTTGCTAAAACGTTTCCTTCTTCGTTTGTAATAACTTCACCATTTTCATCGTAATCCCATGGAACATAGCGTTCACCTGGTTTCTGAGGATAGACGTCGTTGACAACAAACTTGTCGTATCTTCTATCAAATTTGACGTGCTTAACTGTTGTCAGGTTTGGATACCAAGTATTACCTTCAGTTGATAAAGTGTAGTTAGCTAAGAAGTGATAACTACCTTGATCGTCAACAGTTGCGTTATGTCTGTTAACATAAGGACCGTAACGCATATCTTTGTAAGGAGCGTTAGCTTCATCATCAAAGAAATAGTCGTTTGGATTTTCAACTTTGATTGTTGGGTCCGCTGTCCACATTGTCCACTCGCCTTCGCCATAGTTATCGTTTTCAATGACAAATAAGAAACTGTTTGGATCAAAAGCTCCAGAACCTTCTGCTAAGTTAGATGTGTGACCTACTACCGCGATGTTACCAGTTTTTTTCGATACTATAGTCGAACGGAATGGTCTAATGTCTTCGTTTCTCCACTGATCCATTTGTGGGACAGTAACGTATGTCCACATTGATTCGTCGTAAAATGCAAGATCGCCTGAATCGGAGAAGTCAGCAAATGCTATCAATGAGTTCTCACATGGATGATCAAATGCGTTTTGAGCTTGGTTTTTACCGACTACATAAACTCTTCTCATCCCCTCTGTTGGTGATGGGCCTACAAAAACTGATGGCCAAATAAATTCTTGGCCTGCTTCGCCGTTAACTGTGTATGGGTTGTTTATTACGCCATAAGCTTCGTTCCAAAGACCTGGTGTACCAATCATGCTGTATTGGTCAAAGTTAAATGGGCAGTGGAATACGTCTGCGTTGCCTGGTGAAGGGGTGTGCCAAGATAAGAATGGATCACCGGTTACCCAGTCAATATCAATGCCTGGGAAGCCTTGTGCGTTTGTTCCTGTAAGGTCAGGAAGTGCTGGTGGGTTCAAGAGTTGACCATCTAAAATATAAGTGTAATATACTTTTCTTACGCCACCGGAAATTGGGGTAGCTTGGAATGCAATATAAACGCCGCCACCTTCAAAACCGCCTACTGGCGAAGGTTGTACTCTAATTGGAATAGATTCATAACCACCTGGGAAATAGTCGTAGAATGTGTTAAGTAAAGTCATCGGTGGTACGTTAAATGAATAATTATCCTCTCGAGCATTGTTTCCAGTTTTGTTTGGTAATACATACTCGAGGTCAGCTTTCGCTTCCTTCATCAAGTTTGTTGGCACCATTAAGTCAGCAAACATCAGAGTTGCTACTGATAGAATGATGCAGGTCAAAATCAAGTATCTTTTCATACAAATCTCCTTTTGTTTTAAATTAAGCTATTTAATATGTAATTTTCAGTGAAAGCCTTTGAGCCTTTGATAGTAAACCACTCTCTTCAAGATCGCCCATTCTTGTGTATGCATAGTCAATGTCGAAAATAGCGAAGCTTGTAGGTATTCTCCATCCTAACCCTAAAGATAAATCTGCTACGTCGTAATTAAACTGATAACCACCACGCAAGGCAAATGTACCTATTTTGTACTCAGCACCAAGGTTCCAAGTCTCTTCTCTGTCCACACAGTTGTCTAATTGCACAGAAGCAATCAAAGAACTGTTATCATTACGATAAAGATCCATTGCTATTCCAAGCGAGAAGTTTAACGGAACTTTAAATGTATATTCTTCCCTGTCTTCATCCACTAAACCATCGCCGTCGTTATCAATGAGATCGAAAGGATCTTCATCAAACAATCCGTCACCATCATTATCGATAGTATACTTCATATCTGGGCCAAAGTTGCTCAGAGCCATACCGATTATAAGGTTTTTCCAACCTGTGTTATAAGTCGAACCTACATCAATTGAATAACCGTTAATCGTATGCTGTGCTTCCCAACCTAAGTTCTCCCTTAAATACTTTCCAGTTAAACCGAAAGCAAAACGGTCAGTGAACTTACTTGCATAGGTTAAACCTAAGGCTAAGTCGTATGGACTAAATGTCTCACCAGTAGGTCCAAAAACCTCTTCTGTTGTGATGTCCATCTGGTCTGTGTGAAGAAAAGAAGCACTAATCGCAAAGAATCCAAGGTCAGTCTTCTTTGATGCGGCTACATATTCGTGGTTAATGTTCGCAAACCAATTAGTATGAGAGAATAACACTTGGTCACCCTTCGACAGAGCTAAACCTGCAGGGTTCCAATATACTGAAGATATATCGTCAGATACTGCGGTGTATGCTTCTCCCATCCCAATAGCTCGTGCATCTACCCCAAGTTTCAGGAACTGCAAACCAGCAGTTCCTGTCTTAGGAAAGATCTCTCCGAACATAAGACAAGGAATTAAAGCGATAGCAGCTATTATTATGTATAGTTTCCTCACTTTTCCTCCTTACTGAATTATGACAAATTTATCTACTTTAGTCTCACCAGTCTTATGATCCTTAACGGAATACAAGTAAACTCCGGGAGCTAAAATTTGACTATGACGTGATAATACATCCCAAGAAGCCATACCGCTGGCAGTGAGCCCGTGTCTGGCTGCTCTACTAATAGTGATAATGTCTTCCTGCTTGCTGCCGTAATGTTCAATTGTATCCACTAAGTCACCAGCAAGTGTATAAATATTGATAGTAGCTCTCGCTGGTAAGTTAACAAACCAGATTCTCTTACTTCTATCACCCTTCATATCACCTTCTCTACGACCGTCAAACTTGCTAAGCCCAAAATATGGGTTCGGTACAACATAAATGTTGTCCATCTTAGACTGAGCTGAAGGGCCTGGGAACAATACTTTCATATTAGCGTCAGCATCTCTACCCGATTCAAGAGGCTCTAAACCTCTATCTGGCATTCCTCTATCCCAAGCTGTGACAGCTATGTAATATTCAATGCCTTTTGGTGGGTGCATAATCGATTCTCTGTAATACCTTCTCGATAATCTATCTCTTCGTAAACCTTCAAGATCTTCAGGCTTTCTACCGTTAAAGGCCCATTGGCCTGCGTGACCTGGAAGCGGTATAAATGAATCATCATAGAGCTCTAAGTAGACTGTAGGATCTAAATCTGGATTCTTGAATAGCAATGCTTCTTCTTCAAAAGTGAATCCCTTTCCGACAATGTCATCAAGCTCAGCTAATGTATAGTTTTTCGAGTTATATAAGTGGTGTCCATATATTGTTTGACCTGATTTAATCTTACTCAGTTGATAGAACTCGTCTAAGTAATAGTAGTCTGTATCTTCATCGGTTGCAGCTCTCTCGTTCGGCAATCCTTTGTCAATACCAAGGTATCCACCGTAATCAAGATAAAGGTCAGCTGATGGGACCATACCTGCATCATAGTCTTCTAAGTCTAATGAGGTATCTACTTTATCCCATTTATTTATAAGCATCCAGTTGTCTTGAGTACCTGTGCCAGACCTTCCATATAAGGAATAGCCTTGGAAGTCATGTCTAAGTCTATCGCCAACCCAAGGGTTAACAATAGCGTTAGCATTGAGATCTTCAATATTTACAGGTGGCTTAAACTCGTCTGGCCACTCGTCTTCTGGAATACCGAATGGATAGTTTGGAACATAACTGTTCGGTATACTCGCGTCGTGTGTCTGCCAACCGATACGGTCTGTTGATACAACCATTCTGTCTAAGCTAAATTCTGCTCTATTATCCCAATAAACTTCTATTTCATTGCCACTTGGTGCTAACTTGGAGTACATTTTTGGTATTACTGGTGGTTCAGGAGCAATGTAGTGAGGATTGATATCAGGAAGAATCACAGTTTCTAAAGTCTGAGCTTCACCGTAAATATCTTTTGCCCACACTGCACTCTCTTTAAGCTCTTCTAAACTTTCGCCAGGGAATACAGCCACAACTATCTTCATCGTTCTACCTGGCGCCAGGTTCCACGAAGTATCAGTTGGATTCGACATACCTTGCATATCACCATAGAAAGCAAAGAGGAATCTTGTATCGTTAGCTTCTGGCTCCTCATAGTGCGGATTCATATCGGGAGTCCACCCTTCAGGTCTCAAAGCTTGATAAGAGTCTGGATTCGGGTTTCTGCCGGTCATCAACCAGTATTTCTCATTCGCAGTCTTCTTACCTGGTCTCGGTGTTAAACTTCTCGGACTTCTATCATCTGGACCTGATCCACGTTTCCAAGTCCAACACGCGAAATCAAGCTGTTCTGGGTCAGGAGTACAAACACGAGCACCTATCCAGCCCGGTGTTAAACCACCGTCTCCATCAAAGTCTCTCGTATAAGCAAATTCGTACCCACTACCAGCAACATAACCACTAACGTCATCTAATGAACGAGTGTCACCATCCCAAGCCTGTGGACCGACGTCGCAGTCCATATATATCGCCATTGTACAGTCAAATAATGAGTCGTACTGGTTCATATTTGTGATATTAAACTCAACATAGACGAGGTTCTTAATATATTCATAACTCCATTGATAACTGAGCTGCCTTACCATCACATTCAATGGAACATGCTCGTATCCCGATGCAGACATACCCCAGTTTCTACGTCCCGGTGTTCCAAATGGACTGAAATCATAGTAGTATGAAATATGGTCTTGTTCGGATACAGGAGCTCCGTCTTCATCTACAAGGCCGTCACCATCGTCGTCTGTTGGCATTGTATAGTTATATTTTTTCCCTGAAGGATCCTGACCTAAGTCAGTGAAACCAAGTGGAAACCAGATATCTATATTGTCTTCGATAACTTTGCTTTGGATAATTGGATCGTGAGCGTGAAGAAAAGTGTTGCCGAACATAGCTAATCCATCAGGTAACTCACTTGCAGCTCTGAATGGGAAAGCCATTCCGATAGGATCTTCATCAATAAGACCGTCACCATCATCGTCAACACCTGCTCTTTGTGTCCTGATTGACTGAGTCATTATCTTGTCATAAAGGTTAAACTCAGTGTATTGAGTTCCGAGCGCATTAGTTTCCAAAGGATTATACGCGGGTAAGAACTCATATAATGATGCGTCCCCATCAAAACCAACTGTAACAAGAGTATCAACGACCAATTCTTTGTGAATTAGTGGATCATAATCTTTAGATCCTTCTGCAATTACTTGGCTTGGATCATTATTTTTCTTTGCGTCTTCTAAACTGGGATTCCAGAATAGTTTGCGACCTTGAGCGTCACGCCTAATTTTTTTGGCACCGAACCAAAGGGCACCTTGATATAGATAGTCTATACCACTTCCACCTGGATACTCAAGGGAAGGCCACATTGGTCTGTTATTACCGGAGCCGAAAAATCCGAAGTTACTTACTCTTAGCCAAATATTTCCAACGTCATGATTTTTAGAAATATCCATTAATTTAACTGAATCATCCTGCTCCACTGCTGCTGCAAAAATATTTGCCGCGAAGGCTAATAGCAACAAAGTAGCGAGAAGAACAGTATATTTCTTAAAACTCATACTATTTTCTCCTCCATATAATCGTCAGAGTATGTATAGTATGTTGAGACATACTCATAGAAGATATAATGTTTTTATTTAACTTCATAATTATAAACCTATTCCAGATAGAAGTCTATCGGGAATCTAACCCATACTGCCACAGGATGGCCTTGGCTTTTAGCTGGGATAAACTCCCACTGTCTAACAGCTTTAATAGCTTCTTCATCGAGACCGCCAGGTCCAGCCATAAGTGATTTTAATACGTTAACTGCTCCTACTGTTCCATCTGTGAACACTTCTACTTCGAGGAGTACTTGACCTTGGATCCCACTTCTTTTAGCAAACTGCGGATAGTTTGGTTGTACCCTCTTAATAGCTTGAGGCGCTTCATCATATATAGTGAAACGGTCAGTGGTACCCATAGTTTGGGGTGGGGCAGCAATCACCTCATAAGGGTCAAGTGTAGTAGTTTCTATTGTTGAGATAATCTCCATTTCGTCATCATCGCCATCAGAAAAGTCAGAGTCGATTATAATTTCGACAATTGGCTTAGCTAATTCGGTAGGGGGCTCTATTCTTTCTCTAATCTCTGGTGGAATTTCTATTGCTTCGGTTATTTTTATTTCACTAACCAAAGGTTTAATTTCCACTTTTGGAGAAACGAGGAATACGAATAGCGCTACAAGGATAGAGAGGCTCCAAGCTTTCTCATAATATCCGTTCGCAACGTCTTTCCAATCTATATGTTTTTTTCCGTTCATTCCTACCTCCGCTATCTTTTCATCTTTGCTTCAAACGAGACGCGAAGTGCATTAGCTTCTCTGAGCTGATTGAGAATATCTGACATTGTACCGTAGTCAGTATCTCGATCTGATCTAAAGCTGGCTATTGTATTAAAATCATCGTATAGTTTACGAATCATAATATCTCTTACCATCGGGATCTCAACCATAAAGTCATCTATAGAGATAACTCCGCTTCTGTCAACATAGATGGTTGTTGCAGTCTTCCTCGGTATTTTTTCAATACTTTTACCTTGCGGGAGGATGACTTTCAACCCTCTTTCTTTAACGAACACAGTTGAAACCATAAAAAATATCAGCAACAGGAACGCAATATCTGACATCGACGCATTCGGGATAGCTGTAGATGGTTTAGTTTTACCTTGAATTTTAGCCATTCTAACCTCCCTTTTTAATTTGTTGACAGTGATATTTTTTCAGCTCCGGCTGAGCGGAGTCTGTCTAATGCTTCAACCATATATCGGTATCTGCTTTGTCTATCTGTTCTTAACGATATTACTAAATCGGGATTTTCTCTCACCATCACTCTGATTCTATTTTCCAATTCATGATAAGATAGTTCTTCCTCATCCAAAGCGACTCGTCCATCTCTATTAACAAGTACGCGAACGATGTTATCCTCTTGCAATCTCACTCTTTTCGCTGATTCTTGAGAAGGGGGTGGCAACACTAAGCCAAGTCCTTGCTTAACATCAAATTTAGTGGTCGTTAAGAAGAATACTAAAAGCAAGAAAGCAATATCCGACGTCGAAGATGTCGGAATTTCGCCGAGTACTTTTTTCTTCCTACGAATTTTCATTTATTCCCCCTGCTTTGTTTTAACGAGGGTCTCCACCAATTTCTCTGTTGCTTTTTGCATATCGATAACTAATCCATCGACCATGCTTAAGAATACGTTATTGAAGAACTGTATAGGCATAGCAACTGCGAGTCCTGCAGCTGTTGTAATCAAAGCGATTTTAATACCTGATGCCACGATAGTCGGCTCAACTTCACCTGCTTTAGCAATAGCGTCGAAAGCGACGATCATACCAACAACAGTACCGTAGAAACCGAACATCGGAGCAAGTGTAATAACTGTCGAGAGGGGAACAAATCCCTTATCTAAGTATGAGAGCTCGAGTGCAGCTGCTGACTCGATAGCTTTTTCGACAGCTTCTACTCCTAAGTCAGCTTTTAAGAGGGAGAGGTGTAGGATAGTTGCCACTGGGCCTCTGGTCTCTTCACAAACTTTAGCAGCTTCTTTGTAGTTCTTTTTCTCTACGAGCGGGATAATCTTATCGAGCAAGTCATTGATATTGATTTTAGCATAACTAAGAGCGACTAATTTCCATATAATAGTTGCCAAGCCCCAGAGTGCTAAGATAAGGATTGGCCACATTGTGCCTCCACCTTGGATAAATATGTCAACTAAACCACTGCCGACAATTTTTCTCGCCAACAGCTCGAGTGAACCCATATTGGCATCAATATCATCGAAGACTTCCACAACTACCTGTCCTTCGTCAACAGCAGGAGCTACATCTTCTTGTGCAACTAAAGTTCCCAGCATTATTAGTAGCATAAACAGCACTATAAAACTTTTCTTATTCCTACTAAGCATTTCCTCTATTCCTCCATTATTGAATATATTGTCTTATATTAATCACAGTCCCAATTACCAGTTATAGGAGATACCGAATGAGTATGTTCTTCCGGAGCTATAAGCTGATGGGTCTTTGATATATTGAGTGTAATTGTGTCGTACCTCATCAAAGGTATAGTTTGAGTTAGGTTCGCTTATATCTTCACCGGTATCGTCTGGCTTACCCGTTTTCGGGTATACCCAGTTAACGTTTCTCTTGTCAAACAGGTTGTTTACACTACCAAACAGTCTGATGTTTTGTTTTTGACCTAAGCGGATATTTTTTGTAAGTCTCAAGTTAGCCGATGATGTGTGTGGCATACTTCTACTGTTAGTATCAAGTGCTTG
>JAJBBL010000095.1 GCA_020532365.1 Candidatus Cloacimonadota bacterium
AATCGCTATAAGTGCTACTAAAGAGAAGAAAATATTCCCTCTAATGAAATCACTCACCGCTATCGCGGCCATTGTAGGCGCAGGTAGGTCAGCTCCAAATCTGCCGTAAACTTCTGAGAACATTGGAATGATGTAATAGAAAAGACCCCAGACAACGAAACCTAAGAAGATGACAATGAATATAGGATAAGCCATTGCTGACCAAACCTTTCTTCGCGTATCCTCAACCTTCTCAAGATAGTCTGACAAGTTGTCCAAAACTCTATGAAGTGTACCTGAAACTTCACCCGACTGCACAAGAGCGATATACAGATTGTTGAAAACACCTGGATGTTGTTCCATCGCTTCCGACAAACTGAAACCTTTCTTGATATCGTCTGATATCTTCTTCAAGATCTTCTTTAGTCTTCTGTTTTTCTCCTCTTTTTCAAGGTTTGAAATTGCTTTCTCAAGCGTCAAACCGGCTGAGAACATCGTTGCTAACTGCCTTGTGAAGAACACAAGGGATTTCAACGAAATACCGGTTCTGAGCTTGTAGATAACAAGCATTACTTTTTCGAATAAAGACAATTTACCTTTAAAAGCGCCTTCAGCTGCGTTCTTAACGGAGATAATCGTTCCGCCCTCTTTACTGAGCTTATCGACCGCTTCGTCAATAGTAGTAGCCTTAATGGTACCTTCGACCTTAACGCCTTTATTGTCCTTTATAACATACATAAATGTTGCCATTCTTACCTCATTTATCTTCTAATATCTATTCCGCATCAATCAACGATAGTAAGCTTTATCACCTCACGAATTGAAGTGATGCCCTGAATCATGATTTCCATTGCACTATCGTGTAGTGTGCGCATACCGTTTTCTAAAGCCTGCTCTCTGATAATATCCTGGTTCTGACCTTCAAAGATTAACTTCCTAATTGAAGGCATAACTTCCAAGATTTCGAATACACCTGTTCGACCTGAGAATCCTGTGTTATCGCAACGTACGCAACCTTTACCGATTTTAAAATTAATTTTAGCTGCTTCCTCTTTCGTGATTCCGCAATCCCTTAACTCCTCGTCTGTTGGCTGATAGTCTACCTTACAGTGAGTACAAATCTTTCTGGCAAGTCGCTGAGCCATAACTAAGTTCAAAGATGAACCAACCAAGAAACTCGGAATTCCAATATCGATAAGTCGTGTTATCGTTGCTGGAGCATCGTTAGCGTGAAGTGTCGTGAAAACTAAGTGACCTGTAAGTGAGAATTTAACAGCAATGTCAGCAGTCTCTTCGTCTCGAATCTCACCAATGAGAACAATGTCCGGGTCCTGTCGAAGAACTGAACGCAAAGCAGCACCGAATGTTAAGCCGATTTTCTCCTTTGTTTCAATCTGACATACACCTTCAAGTCGATATTCAACAGGGTCTTCCACGGTAACAATATTAGTTTCTATATCTTGTATTTCTTTTAGAGCAGCGTGTAGTGTAGTTGATTTACCGCTACCAGTAGGTCCCGATACAATGATAATTCCATAGGGTCGTTTGATCCATTTCTTAAAGATTTCTAAATTGTATTCTGAGAAACCTAATGTTGTTAGTTTAAATCCGAAATCGCCCTTATCAAGAAGACGTAACACAGCCTTCTCGCCTGTTACCGTTGGTGTTATAGAAACACGCACGTCGACGGCTTTAAGGGCGGTTCTAAGGGAGATATGACCATCTTGAGGTAGTCTTCTTTCAGCGATGTTAAGTTTTGACATAACCTTTATAAGTGAAATTACTCCTGCGTGTACGCCTATCGGAGGACTCATCACCTCTCTAAGCGCGCCGTCAACACGATAACGGACTCTCATATTTTTATACAAAGGCTCAATGTGAATATCTGTAGCTCCTGCCTTGATAGCCTCTGTAATAATCAAGTTTACCAGCTTCACTATCGGAGCATCAGCACCGGCAGATTTTTCGACGTTGATTTCGTTCTCTTCTTCGTCAACTGCTACAAAACCAAAATCGCCTACTGCATCCTCAACTTCTGAGGTGGTTCGAATACTCTTATAGTATCTTTCTAAAGTGTCTGTTAGCGTGCTTTCACCAATCAGTACAGTCCTAACATTCTTTGTAAGTATTTTTCTAAGATTGTCCTGAATCACAATATTTTCTGGATCAGTAGTCGCTACTACAACCGAATCATCGTCTTCTGCTATGGCAATAACCCGGTTGGATACGGCGAATGGTTCAGGGATTAGACTTACAACTTCAGGATCTAAGTCTAACAACTGATTAGCGTCAACTATATCAATTTCAAGCTGATGATGAAGAGCTTTGAGCAGATCCCCTTCTTCGATATAACCAAGCTTAATGAGGGTCTCCCCTAATTTAAGATTGAAGTTATTTTGCTTGATTAAAGCCTCTTTAATCTGATCCTCTGTGGCAAGCTCTAAGTGCAGGAATATCTCGCCAATTCTTGCAAATTGAGGGTTAAAGGTCATTCGTTCTCCTTTTCTAAGTTATTACATTATACCTTTAGTGGTCAAAATTATTACTATTAATAGGTTCGAAGAGTCGTATGACCCTCCGAACCTTAATTTAATTGTCTATCACATTAGATAGCTATTACGCTCCTGGTGGCCTGTCGAGCATGAATCTCTTAATAGCTGTCTGTGTCTGTGTTATTGTGTTAGTACCTGCTAAGAATGCTACTATTAACACGTCTTCCTGTAAGTAGTAGTCTTCAGTAGGTTCTGGACATTCCCACATTCTAAGACGTAATATTGTAGCTGTTTTACCCTCTCTTGTAATGTAGGTGGTTTTCTCTTTAACCTGAACATCTTTCGGCTCAAAGAAAAATCCGTGGGTTGATGCAACGTCTATTACACCATTGGATATTGGGTTTCCTTGACCGTCAGCAAGAGTAATACTGATTTTAACGTCAGCATATGCTCGTACTTCATCGTCCTGGAAGAAGTTAACGTGTAGCCTGTCAGGAATTAACTCCAATGTTGGACCGTTGATGGGAAGGGTTACTAAAGCAGAACCTTGAATACCACCTGACTCAGCTCTTACATAGAGTTTGTCATAAGTGTTTCGACCGTTATAGGTTAAGTGGGTATAAGCAACACCTGGTGATCCGTCTGGATCTTCATCGCCGATGTTACCAACAAAACCATGACCTACGATTGACATATCGCCAGGTAATTCCTCTGTTGGATCTTCAGATTCAATTGTGAAGTGAACTGCTGTTCCGTCGATAACTGGGTTACCGTATACGTCTTTAACAATTGCACTCGCCTGAATACGCCATAAACCACCACCTAAAGCGGTACCTGTATTAAAGTCACCAATGAGTGGTTGAACTGTGTTAGGTTGACCTGATCTAATAACGATATTAGATTTGGTAGCTTGGATTGCTGGGTTCTCTACTAAAGAAGCCTTAACCCTAATTGTACCTGAACCAGTACCACTATTGATTGAAGCAACAGCAACACCGTTGTTTGAGAGAACGATATCGCTATTACCGATGTTATTAATGTTTGCACCAGCTGGTACTGGAGCTACTAATTCAAATTTTACATTCTCGTGACCTGAAACAAGGTTACCGTTAAAGTCGAAAAGTTCAACTTTAAGACCTCTTGATTCAATACCACCAACACCACGTACGTCTAAGTACATATCCTGCTCTTGAGCAAAGGAAATTGTGTTAATGTGATCTGAGAAGATTGTGAATATTGATGTACCTGATGCTTCATCTCCGTCACCGGTTGGAGCATACTTTGCAGTAATGAGACAAGTACCTGCTGACACGCCTGGGTAATAAACTGCTGTAGCAATACCTTCTGAGTTGGTAGAGGCTACTGGCTGGATACCACCGATTGATGTTTCAAAGTGGATCGGCAAGTTTTCTCTTACAGGGTTACTAAATTCGTCAGTAACAACCGCTCTGATCTCTACCTTTCTGGTAAAGTTTACTGGGATTCCTTCAATTGGAATCGTGGACATCTCACCTTCGTCATCTTCGTAGAATGGAATTGGGTTAAGGAAAGCTGGAGGTCCTGGATTGATTACTCTATCCTGAATGTCCTGTACTTTAGGCTTACCGTCAACGCCACCAACCATTGCTTTGATTCTTACAGTACCGGCTTGGGTTCCTGTATTCCACTTCACTGAAGTACTACCGTTAGCAGTAACACCAGTTCTAATGTTCTCTTCGAAATCACCAAGACTTGCGTCAAAAGTGATTAAAGTACCGTCAGCTACATAGTCACCATTAACGTCTAAAGCTTCTGCTCTAAGAGTTAATTCTTGGTCTAAACCGTAAGCTTGTGAAAGTGATACAAGTCTGACCTCAGCAACTTCTGGAGTCTCTACTATATCAACTTTGACAGTTCCGTGAACACTACCATAAGTAGCTTGAATGTAAGCAGTGCCTAAATCGCCAGCATCTTTAAAGATTGAGGTAGCGACACCTAAGGTATCTGTCAACATTAAAGAAGCGATCTGTCCAATAGGTTCACCAGCAGAGTTTCTTGCTCTGAATCTAACTGGCTCTTCGACTACTGGATATTTTTCGTGGTCTACCACTCTTGCTTTGATGACGGAAACAGTAATGTTATTGTCATTGTAAATTACATCGTGTGAGGCAGTTACTTTAATATCATAGTTGGTAACAACTGGCAATATTTTCACTTTAATGGTTCTAAATGAGCCATCTACTGCAGCTGTAACTGTTGCTTCTCCAACATCTCCGTTGTCGCCAAATGTGGCTATTGCAACACCTGAACTATCTGTAGCAGCAAAGGATGTGATTTGTCCCTTGTCTGTTTTGAACTTAACTAATTTCCCTGTTACACCAACACCCTCTTTGTCTTTAACTAACGCTCTGATTGCAGAGGTGGTTAAGTTGTTGTCTTGGTAGATTGAATCAGGGAGTGCAAGAATACTGGTAATACCATAGTCACCTTCAAAAGGAACTATAGTAACTGAAATATTCTTTTTTGATTTGTGGATTGAAGCTTGAACATTAGCGACTACCGTTGAAGAAATATTGTGGTAGAATTTCGCTGTAGCAATACCAAACTCGTTGGTTACTGCCGAAGCTTCAACAATACCTTTATCAGCTTTGAAGGTTACTGTTTGACCAGGAGCAGGTACCCCTTTCTTGGTCAAAACTAAAGCTTCTAATTCTGTCTCAAAGCCTGAATACAGTGTGTCAACAGCTGAGAAACTGACCAAGTCATATTGATCAAGATCTAAAGCTCTCTTGTCACAACCTGTAAAGACTGTCAAAAGCAGAGTCAAAATTATAGAAGCAAGTGTTAATGTTTTAATTAATTTCATCTTCAACTCCTTAGTCAATTTCCTCGAATTCAACGATTACTTCGTTCTCTTCGTTATCTTCTTCAGCTTCTTCTTTTTCAAGAATAAGTCTTCTTTCGAGTCTCTCGTCAACTTCAAACTCAACTTGATGCTCTTCTAAATCAACGATTCTTGGTGTAATCTCGATGATTAAATCAGTTGTAGTGATGTTTTCAGTGCGATGCTGGAAGAATCTTCCTATAAATGGAATGCTGCCTAACAAAGGAACCTTGTCTACTGAATACATTATGTTAGAACTCAATAAACCACCAACGATGATTTTGCTGCCGTCTGGTACAGTTACTGTTGAGTTCACTCTTCTTACCTTAGTTCTTGGAACATAGCCAGCTACAAGCTCTGTAACTGAGCTAACTTCAGGTGTTAAAGCAACTGTGATTTGACCGTCTTTGTTTACGGTAGGAGATACTTTCAACATAATACCAACTTGCTCTCTCTCCACTTGAAGGTTATACTCTCTGTCAGTTACAACAAAAGGTACTACTTCACCAATGTGAATCTCAGCGTTCTCACCACTTAAAGCGGTTAATCTGGTATCGGTTAAAAGCTTAGCAGCACTGTTCTCTAACAACCAGTTAATGGTAATGTCAAATGCAGTTAACTGACGACTGAATCTGGCAACATTGCCCCAATCATCCATTTTCTGGAAATATTGTGTAGTTGGTAAAGCACCTAATGGTTGGGCTGAACCGTGGGTTAAAGCACCTGTAACGTCTGAATAGTTGTATGGTAAGCCTACACCACTTGAGTTAACTGGGTTCTCAGCAATGATTGTGGTAAGATGGTTAAGTTTTGACCAATCAATACCCTTTTTTTTAGAATCAGTAACTGAAACTTCGATAAGTCTTGCTCTGATTTCTACTTGTTTCTGAGGAACGTCAAATTCTTGAATTCTTTTGCTAATCTCAGCAAATGATACTGGGTTAGCGTGAAGCATAATTGCGTTTTGCCCTTCTAATTCAACAGCTTTTCCTGGGAAAGATTCGAGCGCTTTGACTACGTTTTTAGCATTAACGTTGTTGAGGTTAATGACATAGCTCCTCTCGCCTACTTCTTCTTGGATCTTTTTGCTGTCACCAACAAGAAAAGTGCTATCACCAATTAAACGATATGAAAGACCTACTGCCTTAACGACGAGTGAGAGAGCCTCTTCGATTGGAATTTCTTTAAGGCTAACTGTAATTTTAGGTTCTTCATCTTTATCTTTTTCTCCGATAGCATCGACGGAGAGCACGATATTAGTATTACTCATTTTTGCCATAGTAGCCAGGATGTTTGAGATCGAAGCGTCTACAGCATCAATAGTTATTTTTCTTTCCAATAGGTTAACGTCATCTGTAGCAGCTACTAAGCTAACTGCTCCCAGAATCATACTAACGATTATTATAAAGCAGACTCTATCTTTAAAAGAAAAGACAGGCTTATGAAAAATAGAATTGAACATATATTCTCCTTATTCCTTTTTATTTTACCATATATATTCTTTAACGTTTGAACGAGTATCCAACTTAGTTGGTTTGTCAGGAATTGGCTTCAACTCCAATACTGTTTGTCTACCACTCTTTACAAGGGTGAGTTTACCGTTTTCGATATTAGTAATCTTACTGTTGTCAATTACATCACCGACTCCATAGACTTCTGTTTTCCCTTGAAAGGCTATTGCAGCCTTGGAGTTCCCTTGATCGTCGATATAGGTAGCTGCTAATCTCATCATAGCTTCAACCTGACGACGCCATTCCTGTTCCAAGTCAACTTTTGTTTTCACTATTAAGTTCTGTTCTAAGGGGTCTCTTGTTACGGTAAAACTAAAGTCTTTCCTGTCTCGTATAGAGTCTTCAATTTGCTCGATTTGAGCCAAGAGATCTCCTCCGAGAGCCATTTCTTTGTATCTTGACTCAGCCGGAATATTATCTTCTGCCTTAATGAAGTAATATGCTCTAATAGCGAAGGCAAACAGTACGATTACAACCAGACCTATAGTAAAATCTTTTAAATGTCTCGATTCCATTACGCCTCCTTCACAATTTTAAATACTGATAGTTCTAACACCACGCGATACTGAGTAACTTGATTACCTTGTTCTTCGTAATCAGTTTCTCTTCCGCCTCTAACGGCTTTTACATCGAGGGTATTAATTTTCACGATATTATCCATTTTTTCAATTTGAGCCAGAAATTTACCTAATTGAACGTAAGTGCTCATAATATCCATTACGTAGTTATGTTCAACTTGGTTACTTGAAGATGAGAAAGCAGTTCTTGGTAGCAGTGAGAAGACTGCTATTTGATAAGTATCTGCAAGTTCAGCGAGAACTTTAATTTTCTCATTAACTTCTTCTGACGTGAACCCTTTTTCACTTGATAGCGTATTATCGATAACTTTAGATACTTGGCTAAGTTGGTCATCGAGTACTTTAGCGCTATTTAATCTTTCTTGAGCTCTTCTGATATTTCTATCGACTCTTGAGATATCGGTTGTTTTGCTTGTTAGCATTGAATTAGCGGAGTAAAAGAAGAATAGAGCAACTACTACAACTACTCCGAGCAAAATTAAGTATCTCTCTTTCATCCTCTTCTCCTATCTTTTTTTGCTAAATCACGTCCAACGCAGTCGATCTGGAATCGGATAATATCAACATCTTTTTCACGGTCACGGCTTGATTTAACGAATTTAATATCGCTAAAGTCAGCGTTGATTTGTGGGTTTCCATTGAGGCTTTCGATAAATTCATGAATTAAATCGAATTCTTTTTCCTCAACTTCAACTTGAGTTATGCCGAACAGGCTCAGTGTACCATCTTTATATGAGAAGTGAGTAATAGCTGTTTTGTCAGTAGTAATGTGAGCTAAGGCGATCAGCTTATCTGCCCAGAATATACGTTCTGTACTAAGCTTAGCGAGTCTTTGCAGGTCATTAGCTGACAGGTAGTCACCACTTTCTCTAAAGGATTGTATTTCCTGATTAATTTCGTTCAGCAATGCTTGTCTTGATTTCAATTTATTATCTAACGAGTTATTGAAGAACAGGATAGCGCCGTAGAGAATTACAGTAACCGCTGCAAATATGATTACGGTATTTCTGAAGGTTCTTGCTTCAGCTTCTCTTTTTTGTCTAAGTTCTCCAAACTTATTAAGATTGATTTTGAAAAACATTTGTCCAGTCATCTACCCTCCCTATTCTGGCCTCATAGCTAAGCCAATGGCTAGAGCTAGCTGAGGGTCTTTTTTATCACGAAGTTTTTCTGGCATTTCGACACCTGTGAAGGGGTTAAAAATCTCAGTAGGTATATTTAGTTGCTCTTGGAGGTATTCAGGCATACCTTTAAGTTTAGCACCACCACCCACTAACAAGATTTTTCTAAAGTCGCTATTACCAGCTTCTTTTACGTAATAACGAAGAGATCTTTTTATTTCTAAGGCGATATTCTCTTCAGTAAGTTTATCTGATATTTCCAATGTACCGAGCGAAGTACTTCCTAAGTCTGAGCTTGAAGTTCCGGTAATACCGTGTTCAAACTTATATTCTTCCGCTTCTTCAAAGCCTAAATCTTTAGCTCTCATAATATCTTTGGTAACATTAAATCCACCAAAATCGATATCACGTGAGAAGAATCTTGCTTGAGGTCCACAGATTACCATATTAGTTCTATGTGCACCGATATTCAGCAGTACGTATACTCCATCTTCAACATAAGTGTTTAAGAAGAAGCTGTTGGCAACTGCGAGCGGTTCTGCATCTATGATACCAGGTGCTAAGTCCACTGTAGTCAGTACATCACTGTGAGCATTGATTTGATCTCGCGTGGATGAAACCAACAATATATTCATATTATTAGTTCTCTCTTCTACGCTAAGAACTTGGAAGTCAAGCACCATATCACTTCCGCTAATAGGGAGGTGTTTTTTGGCTTCGAAGAAGAGAGCTGACTCTAATTCATCTTCGGGGAGGAAGATTGTTTTAATTTGTTTTATACTAAGGTGGTCCCCCCCAATAGCCGTTACAAGGTGTTTCACTTTCTTTGGTTTAATCTTCAGAGTACGCATCATTTCAGCGAGGATCGGAGCAAAGCGCTCGGGTCTCAAATCTGAAGGTGTATACTCAATACCAACGGGGACAGTAGGCCTGATTTCATAGTTCAAGAGTTTGAATCCTTCGTGGATCCTTCTTAGGTGCACCAACTTGATACTATGAGTGCCTATGTCTATCCCCACCGATTCTTTAAACTTTTTCACTTTCTTTTTAGACATAATTCCTCTTTAATTATTCTCTTTAATTTATCACTATTCCTATAAACTTGCATAATTCAGACAAAGGTCCTCGCTTAGAAGTTTTCTCTTGGGCTCTTGAAATACCAACCGATGGTATAGTATCCTAAGTCCATAGCGCTTGAACCGTAGCCATCTCCACCTGAGCCATATTCAAATTTTACAAGTGGGAAATCTGGCGGTCCAACTTTTTCAAAGCGTTTATCGAAGTTATAGTCTTTGTCATACCCTGTAGGGCCAACACTCATACCGTAGAGTTGTTCGTCAAGGTCCCAAGGTACTTCTGGTCCTGCATCATAGTCAGGGTTACCACTTCGGCGTACAAATCCTCTTCTTCTTTGAGCAATTGAGCCGTACAAGTGTATAGTACCTCTAAACCAGACTACTCTTGGAAGTATATCTACATATTCGTCTGGTACTTGAGTTCTGTTGTATCCAGCATACGCTTCATTTGTTTTCGGGTATATTGGACCTGGTTCTGGCCATAATGGGTTATAGTATGGGTAGTCAACTCCGTTATCCCAGGGTTTATCGCCTGTTTGCGGATAGAATCCCATATGCAAGTCAATATCGGTCAACCAATCACCATCTTCGAATTTATCCTTATCTTCATCATCATCCCTTGTGGCAGAAGTTCTTCTACCAGTTCTAAGGTTCTTAGACTTTACTACGTTGTTTCTTTTGTTTAAAACTGAGCCGGAGACGACCTCTCCAGTACTGCTGTTCGGGCACGTATTACATTCGTCCGACAGCCAGTATTTCTGGTCGGGCGTCGAACCTTTCGGGAATTGATATTGGAAGGTTACGATACCGTCCTTCTTCGCAGCATTGGTACCAGTCCCTTTAGCGCTTGCCAGGTAAGCTCCATACATATATATATGTGCTTCTCCAGCAGGGTCGGAGTTCGGTCTGATACGTTTTTTTGTATCCGGATCGCGATGTCCATATTGAATCAGGATATTTTGTTCAGATATCAATCCGAAATAATCGGTTGTATTCATCTGTTTAGGGTTATCCGGTTTCTTACCTTTTTCGGTACCTTTATAGGTAATATCATCCTTGACATAGATGTTATGCGAACTTCCCCAAGTTTGCCTACCACCTGCAACACCAGAAATCCACAGTTCCATTGGAACGAAAGCGGAGCCACGAACATTACCATTAGTGTCTGACCATGAAGTGTCAATTATTGGTATTCTATTAGTACCGATTGAATCACCAACAGAATCATAAGGTGGATATGCGTCATAAACAGTAAGACTTCTAAATCCACTTTGTTTGATAACACCTAAATATCCTTTCCAGCTGCTACCATTCATAGTTACGTAAGCGATTGCATCATCTCTTCCAGTTCCACCGAAGGGCAACGTTCCATTTTGTCTAACGAGCTTTGCGTTTGGATCAAACTGAACTTTAGGATATTTTTCTATCAAGCCACCTCTAAAGATTTTATCTTTTGGATAGCTTGTTCCACCACCTGGGTATACTCTAACAATACCGCTTGTTGTCACAAGTCCGGTAAAAGTAGGCCACCCGTCGTTATTCCCACCACCTGCTTGTCTAATCCAGATATCTGAATTACTATGAGTACGTCCGTGAACTTCGTCAGGTCCGTAGAAACGGATATTACCTGCTTCTGCGTCAGGTGCTTCGTCTACATCAGTGAAATAGTGGAAGATAGCCATAGATTGAAGTGATTGAATGAAGTTCTCGCCGTATTTTTTTACAGGAGATCTACTATCATCATCATTTTGCTGGTTTCTTTCACCACGGAATGCAGACAGCAATGTTTTAATTACGTATCCTTCTCCATATTCGTCTGAATCAGTATGCTGAACCCTTGTCTTTGCAGTATACACGGACTTATGTGATCCAAATGATACATCAGTTAGCTTATTAGGCAAGATGATCAAGTTCGGAACATTCCCTTGTATCTCGTAGTAAGAGAGTACCAGTCTGGCGCGAGATACTTCCGACCTTAACAGGTGGAATTCTTGTATCTTGTCAATCTGCATTCTATTACTTCGGTTGTCTCGAAAGGCAACTGAAGACAAAGAAACGCCTGACAGTATGCCTATCAACCCTACAGCGAGGGCGATTCCAAGGCTTCCTTTCTGGTTTCTTAGGAGCTTTAACATAGTTACCTCCTTGTTAAGCATATTCTCATTTTTCAGTTATTCTATTCACTCGGTTCGTTTGCTTAAAGAGCCGAGCGATTCTTGTTATTTGCCCAAGGCAATACTTGTAGAATAACTTACCCTCTTTATTTTTTCTTTTATTTCCGCAGAACCTTGTTCTTGTTGTTGTTTTCCGGTAAGGTCGAGTTCTGCATCTATTTCGATAGTAAGTAATCTTGGATTACTATTTCCAGTCATACTGCTCACTCTGAACTGTGTAACTCTTATCATATCTTGATTTCTTGTTGGGAACACCTGTTCTTGTTTGAAAACTACACCATACAACCCTTGTACCATAATTGATTGTGTACGTTGATCGTAGTAATAGCGAACATAATCATTTGAGTGTCCTTGTTCGCTACGATCTGGTATACAGGTCAACGAGTTGAATGTTGAAGCCCAACTACCTCCAGGTCCTTCCAGCTGCACGCTATTAGCGTTAGCAACTCCCAAGAACAAGTATTCATTAACCCCTTGGAACGGGTATCCATACTTGATAGTTTCCACTGCGTCGAATGCATCTTGCTGTAATTGTGCATAGTAGCTTAATTCTTTGAACTTTCCGAAGAAAGTAAGCAGAGTAATAGCCGCCATACCTACTAACAGCAGAGACACAACAATTGCCGACAGTATTTCAGTTAGAGTAAACCCTTTTTGATTTTTTAAGAGCGCAACATTGGCGACCTTTCTTGCTTTATTTATAGCTGTCAGTATCATTTATAGAAATCCTCCTGTACTACTAATTCGCGGTCTATAAATGTATCGCCAAAAGAGGGCTCTTTCCATGTTATTTTAATTTTCAAGGTTTGATAATTGAACGAGCCGCCACTAACGAGGTCGAACTTGCTTGATTTTGAGACAGTCATATGTCCAGTTAACGGGGTCATATCTGTCGTTTCATCATAGGCATTAATGACAACTTCTCGATTCTCATATAGAGAGAACTCGCCATTAGTCTTGAATAGATAATATTGTCTATCCAGCTCTCCCGAGGCCAGTAACGTCGCAACTCTTTCATTGTAGTTACGATTAAGTTGTGATTCAGCGTACACCAAACTCGTATATAGAGCGATTAAGGAAAAGACAATTACTATCAAGGCGACCAACACTTCAATCAGTGTCAAACCTCTGTCATTTTGTAATGCCTTTCGAAAGAGCATAATTAGAATCCTACCCCTGTTTTGAACATCTTTGGATCGTCAGCAACTTGTTCAGCTACTTCTCTGTCGAGCAGACCATTCATAACGTGGTTGTACAGAGATTGATCTAAAGATTGCATACCTTCTTTCGTACCAGCTTGAATAATTGACGGAATCTGATATGTTTTTTCTTCACGAATCAAGTTTCTAACTGCAGTGTTAGCAACCATTATTTCCAGAGCTGGAACTCGTCCATTTCCACCCTTCATTGGTAGTAATGTTTGAGCGACGACAGCTTCTAATGACTCAGAAAGCATCGATCTTACTTGAGCTTGCTGCTCTTTCGGGAACATATCGATGACACGGTCAATCGATTTTGTAGCACTACTTGTATGTAGGGTAGCAAGGACTAAGTGACCTGTTTCCGCGGCGGTAAGTGCCAGGGACACTGTCTCTAAGTCACGCATCTCACCAACGAGAATAACGTCTGGGTCTTCACGAAGGGCTGAGCGAAGCGCAGCTGTAAACGACCAAGTATCGTGTCCTAATTCTCTTTGGTTGATAAGCGAGTTTTTACTTCTATGAACGAATTCGATTGGGTCTTCAATTGTAATAATATGGCACTGTTTTTTATCGTTAATTAAGTCGATCATTGTTGCCAAAGTTGTTGATTTACCACTACCGGTAGGTCCGGTCACTAATATCAATCCTTTGTTTTTCAGAGCTAATCTACCGATAATCTCAGGTAGGTGCAGCTCCTCAAAACTTTTAATTTCATTCGGAATAACACGGAAAGCACATGCCAACCCATTAATCTGATGAAATGCGTTAACACGGAATCTCACGTCGTTGCTCAGCTTTGTTGAAAAGTCGAGCTCGAGATTCTTTAAGAAGAGTTCCTTCTGCACGTCGTTCATAACACTGAAGATAAGTTTTTCAATCTCTTCTGTGCTCAGAACCGGAAGGTTCAACTTCTTCATTTGTCCGTGCACTCGCACCATTGGAACCGAACCTGAACTAATGTGAAGGTCCGATGCCCCTGCGTCCGAAGTGAACTTAAGTAATTCCTGTATTGTCAACTAACCCTCCAAATTGGTTAAGTTATTTTTTCAAAGTAATTGTCACTTAAATCATTTAAGACAAGTTATGTCTATATAGTATGATTATTCCTCATCATCCATATCATCATCTGTATGGATGTCGATACCGTAACCTGTATATTTTGCTAACTCTTCATCATAGACTACTTGGTGACCTTCGCCGCCTGGGAAGTCTGCTGTTGAGGTTGCAATATACTGGGTTGGTGGGTTTCCAACTACTTCAAAGGTCCAGTTCATTCTGGTTGCTTTACCAAGACGAGCATCTACTAATGCTTGATCGATATCATAACCTTCTACTGTACCGTAAGTTTGACGATAGACTCTGTAAGCGGTTCTAATTGCGCTAATAGCTGATTGAGCTTCTGTTGATCTTGCTTTCTCAACATAACGCATGTAAATTGGAACTGCAATCGCTGCTAAGATAGCAACGATAATTACCACGACCAAAATTTCCACTAATGTGAATCCTTTGTTGTTTTTAAAGAATTTCGACATTCTTCCTCCTAACCTTAGGTTTTGTTCTTTTTTTTATGACATTTTTTCTAGGTCATATTCTCTCAATGCAATTTCCGTTCCAATAAGCTCAGCCTCTGCTACAGACCAAGCTCCTATATTCAACACTCCATTCACTTAAACATCGCCCTAATTGTCAAGCAATAAAATCTTGCGAGTACCTCAATACCATAATCTAATATCACTTAAGAGCTTTTGCCACTACTCTTTTCACTTGAATATCGAAACTATTGCTTTAACGAAAAAATAACCCCGAAAAAAACATTTCAAAGAGTAAAAATATTTTGAATCGCGACCCTTTTCCCACTTTGACCTCTAAAAAAAACATCACAGCCTCTCCCTGATCATAGAGTCAAGTAAGGAAGAACACCGTAGCCGGCCCTACTCCGCCTACGGGATTCTTCCTTACATACCCCTTAGCTATAGTATTGCAGTTGTTATGTTTACAGTGGTTTGAGCTAAAATATCAGCTTCGCCGCACAAAAAAGCGATTTCTTTATTAAATTGAATCATCTTGTTCAACAAATCTTCCCTCTATATAATATATGCGCGTTCTTTATCATAGTGCAGGATATTTTCCTTGACTGAGAGATAGAAATATAAGATTGTTTCGTCACTTATAGTAAACAAGCTTAAAAACTTAGTTTAAGGAGAAAAAAATGTCTAAACTTAGCCGCAAAGTATTTGGGTTACGTATTTTACTACTCACTGTTATACTACTTATAACTATTGGATCTATCAGTGCCGAAGAAGCTCATTCAGCTTCCGAACTCATACTTGCTGAATTTGATGAAGGGGTTATAACCAAAACCGATTTTGAAAAAGAACTAACTGTTATCCCTGAAATGTATCGTGCACGTTTTACCACACTCGAAGGGCAACTTGAATTTCTCGAGTCTATAGCAATGACCAGGCTCACTTACAGAAGAGCTTTGGAGCTAAACATCGACAAAAATGAAGCGACTATCGAGGCGATGAACCAAGCCATAAAACCTTATTATGTAGAGGAATATCGCAAACGTGAAATAGCAGACCATATAGAGATCTCCAAAGATGAGATCAAAAAATATTTTGAAGATCACCCCGAACGCTTCCGTATCCCGGCAGACGCTGCGTTAAACTACCTTATGACAGACAGTGAAGAGAAGGGTATAGAAGCTCTGGAAGCACTTAAGTCTGACAAAATGGACTTTATTGACGTGCTTAATCAATACTGTACAAACAACTACGCTTTACGCACTAAAGGGGTTCTTAGGAACATCAGAAACAACGGATATATCCCAGGCGTCGGAATCGATGATACCCTTGATACCGCCATTTGGGACGCTCCGCTAAACGAATGGCAAGGGCCGCTTACAACTAAAACAGGTACACATATATTTAAGGTAACCTTGAGAAGCGCTCCTCGTCAAAAAACACTCTCGGAAGTAGAAGAAGAAATTATCGACAGACTAATGCCGATAAAAGAGATTGAGGGTGTAAACGTAAAAATCGAGGAGTTAAAAAAGGTTTACAACATTGAAATTGACAACGAAGTACTTGACGCTGTAAACTTAATTGACATCCATACCGACAAGGCACTTGCTGATAAAATTGTAGTTAATAGTAGTGTAGAAGGTTTACGGATCGATGCTAAACAGTTAGCTGCTGCTTTGCAACAGTTTGCTCAACTTGATAGAACTCAGCCTGACGACCCTGAGAAGAAGCTTTCAAAACTCAACGAACTCATCAGAGACAACCTTTTTTACTACGAAGCGAAGCAAAAAGACTATTTTGCCGCCGCTAATGTTGACAGTGAAGAATCATCTTTGCGCGAGGTGGCTACTATTAAGCGTAATGTAGTGACACGTAAACTCATAGACGAGGCAGTAGTCTACCCGACCAGACCTACCGATGAGGAGCTTTTAAGTTTTTATGAGGAGAACATAGACAAGTATTCTTTCAAAGCTTTTAAGGGAATCCAGTATTTCGTATTTAACTCTAAAAAAGAGGCTACTCAGAACCGCAAAAAAGTACTCAACGCTTTAAAGGATAATGATAGTGGTGAAGAGCAAGTATTAGAGATCTTGAAAACCTCACTCTTCAAGGAGCACACTGGGACTATCCCTCAAGTATATAAAGATGACAATGAAATTCAAGGCGTAGGGGAAGAGCCCGCTCTTTCTAAAGCTATTTGGAGTACCAAGCTGAACGAGCTTAGCAAGGTCGGCAAAAACTCTAAAAACCAATTCTTTTTCGTCCGAGTCGTCGATGAGTCTGAAGCTAAGACCTATCAGTTTGAAGAGTTGAGAGGAAGAATTATGCAGACTATTTGGCGTGAAAAGCAAATGGAGAGTTGGAACGAGTTCCAAGAAGATTTATTCAAGAGTTACAACCTTGTCATACACAATGACAGACTGTCAAGTATGTTGACAGCTAAAGAACTCTTTAGTCTTGCTGAAGAAGCACAGAAGAGAAAAAGATATTCAGACGCTATAAAACACTATAATCAAATCATTGATAACCATAAGAACAATGATGACGACTATAAAGCTCTCTTTATGAAAGCATTCCTTATCGCTGAAGAGATGGGAGAAAAAGATGAAGCACTTGCCCTCTTCAAACAGATTCTCAGCGATTACCCAACAAGTGACTTACACGAGTCTGCTGAATTTATGATCCGCTCACTCGAAGATGAGACTTACGACATTTTTGAAGAGTTTGATAGAGAGAGGGAATAGATTATAACCACATAAAATAAATAGATTAAGGAGGAGTTATGTTTCTGGATGGTAACCGTTTAAGAGAGGTATTTCTCAGAGCAAAAAAGGAACGTTTTGGCATCATCGCCTCAAACGTAGTCTTCGATTCAACTATAAGAGGTGTACTTGAGGGGTACGATAAGCAAAAGTCTGACGGCCTACTGCAAATGAGTACAGGTGCTTGTAAGTATGCAGCAGGTTCAAGTAAAAGTACTGAAGCGGGTGCTGAAATTATTTCAGCAATGGTAAAATCAATCGCTAAACAGTATAAGAATACAGGTGTCGGGCTACATATCGATCACGCAACGCCTAACTACTTCGATTTCGTTAAATTCTGTATTGAAAATAATCTTGTCTCATCCGTTATGATCGACGCTTCAAAAGAGAACTTTGAAGAAAACGTTAGAATCACTAAAGAAGTAGTTGCCATAGCTCATAAACATAATGTCCTCGTTGAAGGTGAAATCGGCTACATCAAAGGGACTGAAGATGAAATAGTATCTGATGATGAACTGTATACCGACCCGCAAGAAGCACTCGAATACGTTAGACAGACTAATGTTGACCTCTTTGCAGCATCCGTTGGTACTAATCACGGAGTGTCCAAAGGACATAAGCTCACTTTGCAGCTCGATCTCATAAAAGAAATTGATGACCTGCTTATCAAAAATAATCTGGAAACTGGTATCGTACTACACGGTGCTTCTGGGCTGACCATCGAACAACAACAAAAAGCTGTTAAAAACGGTGTCGTTAAAATAAATAAGGATACTGACTATCAGATGGTAATGGCTCAAGCAGTTCAAGCTTATTGGGAAAAAGAGAAAGACGCCGTAGTTCGTCCAGAAGGAATTACAGAAGATAACTATATGCCAGACAAAGGGCGCTTCGATCCACGTAAATGGATGATTAAAGCAGAAAATGCCGTTCAAGAAGAGGTGGAGAGACTCGTCCAAATTGTTGATAGTAAAGGTAAAAGCATCCTAATCTAATAGGGTAACTAAAGATATAAGAATACGATAAAGGAGAAAGTATGACTAAAATTGCGATCAATGGGTTCGGTAGAATTGGAAGAAACGTATTCCGCGTTCTCTCTAACTTACCGGAAATTAATGTAGTTGCTATAAACGATTTGGCTGACTCTAAGACGTTAGCTCACTTATTAAAATACGATTCAACACACGGAATCTTCAAAAAAGATATTACATACACAGATAATAGTATCACAGTGGATGGGAAAGAGATAAAAGTACTCTCTGAAAGAGACCCTGCTGCATTACCTTGGAAGGAAATGAATGTAGAATATGTTATCGAATCTACAGGACTCTTCACCTCTAAAGACAAAGCTAACAAACATATCGAAGCTGGTGCAAAAAAAGTCATCATCTCCGCTCCGGCAAAAGGTGAAGTCGATGCAACTGTCGTCCTCGGCGTTAACGATGAAACCCTTAAAAAAGAGCATAAAATTATCTCCAACGCTTCTTGTACTACCAACTGCCTCGCACCCGTCGCAAAAGTACTCCACGACAACTTTGGAATAGTGTCAGCACTTATGACCACTATCCACTCTTATACTACCGACCAAAAGCTGTTAGACCTGCCACACTCTGACCTGAGACGTGCGCGCTCCGCTGCTGTTAACTTAATACCCACTACTACCGGAGCAGCAAGAGCTATCGGTCTGGTTATGCCTGAGCTCAAAGGCAAATTTGATGGTCTCGCCGTCAGAACCCCTACTATAAATGGATCTGTCGTTGACCTCTCCTTCACTACCGAAAAAGAGGTTACCGTTGAAGCTATCAATAAAGCAATGAAAAAAGCTGCTGATACTACACTTAAGGGTATTCTTGAATATACAGACGAACCGCTCGTATCCGTCGATATCATAGGTAATCCGCACTCATCAATCTTTGATAGTTCCTTGACTATGGTCTCTGGCAACGTTGCCAAAATAATCTCCTGGTACGATAACGAATGGGGCTACTCATCACGAATTGCTGACCTACTTAAAAAAATTATCGAATTAGATAAATAATTAAATCAATAAGCCGACAGAATTCAAACACTCTGTCGGCTTTCTCTCTTCTTACCACAAAAATTACCTTAAAGGAAACCTGTAATGAGACCAATCAATATCAAAAGAAACTACCTACTCCACCCCGAAGGATCCGTACTTATTGAAATGGGGAATACAAAAGTAATCTGCACCGCTACTGTTGAAAACAACGTCCCTTCTTTTCTCTCTAACGCTAATTCAGGATGGGTTACTGCTGAATATGGAATGCTGCCCCGAAGCACAAATACCCGAATAAGAAGAGAAGCTGCTGCTGGTAAAATAACCGGGCGTACTGCCGAAATACAACGCCTCATAGGTAGATCCCTGCGATCTGTTACCGACCTCTCACTCTTCCCCCAATATTCTATACTGATAGACTGTGATGTCATCCAAGCTGACGGTGGGACCAGAACTGCCGCCATCACAGGAGCTTGTGTTGCCCTGTACGACGCCTTCTCCTGGATGATTAAAGAAGATCTTATTACAGAACTACCGCTTATAGAATGGGTAGCGGCAATAAGCGTCGGTATTGTTGATGGACAACCTGTAGTTGATTTAGATTACGCACTCGACTCCAATGCTGACACAGATATGAATATCGTGATGACTGAATCTGGAAAGTTTGTTGAAATTCAAGGTACTGCAGAAAGAGATCCTTTTTCAAAAGCAGAATTAGATGAACTTATTGGACTCGCTGAGAAAAACATAAAAGAACTGATAGTGTATCAAAAAAGATGTGTCGGTTTAATAGAGTAGTCGAGTCATTTATCATCTGACTCGCTTATATCTCTTTAAATTTCTCTTAAGTAGATAAAAAGCAGAGGCTTTTTGTTAAACTGGTTAGATTACACGCTGAAAACTCCAAAACAGCCTCAAATTTAATAGATCTGTAGAGCAGGAGTATCAAGACACCCCTGCTCTTGAGTTAAACAGCAGTCAACGTCACCTTCTTTCTCAACCTTTAACAACTTTTATTCGATTCGGATGCTCATCCGTTAAATATCCAACTTGACTCGCCTCTATGCCTTCAGCTTCGAATTCTTTCATCACCTTAGCAGCTTGGTCAGGCTTGATCATAAATATTAACCCGCCGGATGTCTGTGGATCATACAAAACATCCATCAACTCTTCGGGCGCATTAGGGTCAACATCAACATATTTCTCACAAAAATCACGATTATTGTAAGCGCCCCCAGGAATGAACCCTTCAGCTGCATATTTTGCAGCGTCGGGAATCATCTTTATTTTACTAATCGAGACCACTGCTCCCGTATCACTCTCATCAATCATTTCGTAGAGATGTCCAAATAAACCGAAGCCGGTGACATCGGTGCAAGCGGAGATTGAATAATTTTCAATAATTTCAGCAGCTCTTTTATTCAACTTCGTCATCACTTTTATAAAAGCGTCTATAGATTCCTGGGAAGCTTGATCAACACGCATCGCCGTATTAACCAATCCGCTCCCCAAAGGTTTTGTAAGAATTATAACGTCACCTGCCTTACCACCTCTATTGTATAATATTTTGTCGGGATGAATGGTGCCGGTCACGGCAAATCCATATTTCAGCTCTTCATCTTCAACGCTATGTCCACCTAACAAAGCACAGTTAGCCTCGTTGAGTTTACTTAGTGCCCCATTAGTCATCTGCCCCAACACTTTTATATCCAGTTTTTTAATAGGAAAGCCTACTATACTTAATGCTGATAGCGGTTTGGCACCCATAGCAAAAACGTCTGATAGCGCATTAGCAGCTGCTATTTGGCCAAAAGTGTATGGATCGTTGACTATTGGGGGAAAGAAATCTACTGTCTGTACTAAAGCTAATTCATTGTTGAGTAGAATAATTCCTGCGTCTTCAGAATGAGCAAAGTCTGCCAAAACATTCTCGTAACGGACATTTTTAATACCTGATAATGCTTCGCTTAAGGCACACGGCCCTAATTTCGCTCCGCAGCCAGCATACTGCGAAAACTTAGTTAATTTAATATCATCTTCAACCATTTCCTTGCTCCTTTAAATTATACTCAACTCTAATTAGCCTCTTGACCAGAGCAGCCATTCTGATGTAGCTGACCTCTTTCTTATTACTTTTGTCAAGAGAATGTTTCGTTTGTAAGCGGATTTAAGTCGCTCTCCCCCACCTCATAGAGTTAAACATTCGGCCATCAAATCTTATCCATTACGATTTTCTTTGACAGGTAAAGCAGATTTTGAGAGTCTATTATTCTGGGTGAAATAATTAATGAGAGTGACAAAGTCTTTTGCTCACATAACATACTAAACAAAACAAATGAGGTTATACAATATGGGTTCTCTAACGCTATTTATCATACTGGTCGTACTTTATGTAATACTGAATGTACTGGATGGTCATTCTACGTACTTAGTCATCTCGAAGACAAGTCACACTAACGAAAGAAACCCTATAGCTCGCTTTATATTTAAGAAAATAGGTCCTCTTGCGGGTGTTATAGTCATTAAATCGCTGATTGTACCCCTTGTATTCTTAATGTTCTACTTCTTTTCTTTCAAGAGTTTACAGATGAACATTATCTTGTTAGTAGCCAACGTATTATACCTGCTAACTGTAATTAACAATTATAACGTACTAAAGAAAGTTAAGAACTGGCAGCGTATCAGTGAGGAATTTTCTATCGATATAGACGATGATTAATGTAATAAGGGGTAGTGGATGAAGCTTGAACATAAAAGAGTACTGAGAAGGGCGACTAAACCTAAAATCTTGATTAATTTGATCAAGAGCTACTCTTCTTATTATCTTTCGTCGTTGATTAAAAAGAGTGTAGTCTGGGGTATGCCACCGATCGTTATGATCGAACCGACAAGTATCTGCAACTTAAAGTGTCCCCTTTGCCCATCGGGCACAGGTCAGCTCAAAAGAAGTCGAGGGTATATGGATATGGAAATGTATAAAAAACTGATCGATGAGATAAAAGATACCGCTCTAATGATCATCTTCTGGAACCAGGGAGAACCATTCCTTCACCAAAATGCTATCGAGATGATCCGATACAATCACGATAACGGACTCTTCACAATGACCTCTTCAAATCTTAACCATCTCCCCGACCCGGAAGGATTAGTCCGCTCTGGTTTAGACACTTTGATAGTATCCTTAGATGGCGCTACACAAGAGACTTACAACAAATATAGAATCAATGGCGACTTTGAAACTGTTATCCGTAATACAGAGCTTATCATAGAAGCAAAAGAGAAGCTTAAATCGTCCACACCTGTAATAAAATGGCAATTTATCGTTATGAAGCATAATGAGGATGAAATCTCTAAAATAAAAGAGCTGGCTCGTAAAACCAAGGTGGATGAGCTTATCTTTAAGTCGGTACAAATCTACGACAAATCAGATATCAAACAGTTCTTGCCAAATAATGAAAAATATAGACGTTATAATGTGGAGGGTGATAATTACACACCAAAAGGTAAGATCGCTAACCGCTGCCGCCGAATATTTACTCAACCTGTAGTAAACTGTGATGGTGAAATAGCAATCTGTTGTTTTGATAAAGACAACACATATAAAGTAGGAAACTTAAAAGATAAGTCACTAAAAGAGCTCTGGCATAGTGATAATTTCCATCGCTGGAGAAACATAGTACTTAAAGATCGTAGCAAGATGGATATCTGTCTTAACTGTGGTGAGGGGATCGACCTCAACTTAAGAAAAATATGATCAATTAATTAATTATGGAGGTTATATGCCAAAGAATAATAGATTAGAGTTAAACACTATATTCCCTGTACTGCCTCTTCGCAATACCGTGATACCCCCTAATATAATTACACCGCTTTTAGTGGGGCGAAAAGCCTCTGTGCAGGCTGTTGAAAAGGCCTTCTTAGAAGATAAGAAACTGGTCTGTATTGCCCAAAAAGTAGATTATGATAACGACTTTGAACCGAAAAGTGCTGAGCTTTTCCGAGTTGGAACACTCTGCACTATTCTGCAAATATTCAGACTGCCTGACAACAATATACGCCTTTTAGTTGAAGGCAACCAAAGAGCTGTAGTTACTCGCTATAGCCGCAAGAAAACACACCTCTCTGCTTATGTTGATATAATTGATAAGACCATCGATAGCCCTGGGAGAGAAAATGAGGCGCTATATCGCACTTTCCGTAAAATTTTCATGGAATACCTTCGTCTCAGCAAACACATCCCAGAAGAGGCAATATTGACCTTAAACGAGGTAAAACAGCCAGACGAGTTCTTTTACTTCGTATTGGCTAACATTAATGCCGATATTAAAATCAAACAAAAATTGTTAGAGCTTGAGTCTTTGGAAGACTCCATAGCTTTCGCGCTTGCTTTCTTACAGGACGAAATAGAAATCCTTAAGTTAGAAACACGTATCGACGACAAAGTAAAGAAGAAAATATCAAAGCTCCAACGTGATTACTATCTCACAGAACAGCTCAAAATCATACAACGTGAACTCGGTATCGGGGGGGACGTCAATCAAGATTTATTAGACTTCAAGCGGAAGATTGAAGAGTTCAATCTGAGTGATGAAGCACGTAAAAAGGCCAATGAAGAATTTAAAAGATTGAGCTATAACTCGCAACACTCACAGGAATATGCTGTAATCCACACTTATTTAAGCTGGGTGCTCGATATTCCTTGGGAGGAGCCTGATGCAACTAAGCAGATTGATATTGCCGAAGCAAAAGGTATCCTCGACCGTGATCACTATGGGCTCAACAAAATCAAAGAGAGAATCATTGAATATCTGGCTGTATTGAAGATGACTGACAATGTTAAAGGTCAGATTATCTGTTTCGTAGGTCCTCCGGGTGTTGGTAAAACTTCGTTAGGCAAATCGATAGCCGAGGCGACTGACCGCAAATTTGTTCGTCTTTCACTTGGTGGAGTTCGCGATGAAGCGGAGATTAGAGGACACCGTAAAACATATGTCGGTGCAATGCCGGGTACTATTATACAGAGTATGAAAAAGGCGGGCGAGAAGAATCCACTCATTATGATGGATGAGATCGATAAGATGAGCCGTGACTTCAGAGGGGATCCAGCTTCAGCTCTATTAGAGGTTCTTGATCCAGAACAAAATTTTAACTTCAGAGATCATTACCTCGATTTTGGATACGATCTCTCACAGGTTATGTTTATCACAACCGCCAACACTCTGAGCTCCATTCCACAGCCTTTAATCGACCGTATGGAGATCATCCGCCTTCCTGGGTATACAATGTTTGATAAGCTGTCTATCGCTAAAGAACACCTTATACCGAAGCTATTTAAGCAATACAACATCAATGAAGAGTTAGAACTCTCTTTTACTGATAAAGCTATTGAAACTATCATCGGCTCCTACACTCGAGAGGCGGGAGTTAGAGAGCTTGAAAGACAACTCACTCATATCATCAGAAAGTCAATCAAAGAGTATTACGAGCTACCTGAATCAAAGAGAACTAAGAAAAAAGTATCGAATAAGATTGGCGTTAAAGAGATTGCCAAGTATTTAGGGGTACCCAAGCATCTTTACTCTGAAGTAAACAGAGAAGACTCAGTAGGTATTGTCACAGGGCTTGCGTGGACCCAATACGGTGGCGAAACTTTACAAATAGAAGCTGTGAAGATGAAAGGGAAGGGTGAAATAAAACTTACCGGCAAATTAGGCGAAACCATGAAGGAGTCTGCTCAAGCGGCACACACCTACTGCCGTATCAATGCTAAAGAGTACAATATTCCTGAAGACTTTAGTAAAGAGGTCGATCTTCACCTGCATATGCCAGAAGGGGCTATACCGAAGGATGGTCCTTCTGCCGGTGTTGGCATAGTAACCGCATTCACCTCCACCCTATCCGGCTTGAAAGT
>JAJBBL010000107.1 GCA_020532365.1 Candidatus Cloacimonadota bacterium
ACATTCGAGGCAAGGTTAACTATTTTGGCATTAGCATTAGCCCCTATAAAGTCGTACCCCAATATGGCTATGTAGCAAAACATCAGTAAAGAGCCGGTGCCAGGTCCAAAGAAACCATCATAAAAGCCGATCACCAAACCTATTATCGAGGCGACGGTTAATAGCACCCATTTCGGTATATTGAACTCCTTTTTTACCCCGCCCCGATTTTTGTTGAAGAGGGTGAACAGAGTGATGACTGGAATCAATACTAACAGGAGATAATTAAGAAAACTCGGATCAAGAAGTAGTACCGTCCTCGAGCCCAAAGCCGAGCCTATTAGCGCAAACAAAGCACCGGGCAAAGCCACCCAGTAGTCGGTCATCTTCCTTTTGTTATACCGGTAAGTTGATAATACCGTGCCAAACGTAGAGGAAAACTTATTGTTAGCTAAAACGAAGTGAGGTGGCATACCTGTGGCTAAATACGCCGGCACGGAGATAAGCCCTCCACCTCCAGCTATAGAGTCGACAAAGCCCGCAAGAAAGATTAACGGCAACAAGAATGCATAGTTAGTTAACGACAAAGAGTACATTTAAAGGTTATTTAATCCCAGTATTTTGCATCAAGAGTTCTATACATAACAGCTTCAGCTATATGATTAGCCTGTATACGCTCAACACCATCGAGGTCTGCAATAGTTCTCGCCACCTTTAGGATTCTATCGTAAGCTCTTGCTGATAAGCCTTTTTTGACCATCGCCAACTTCAATAAACCCTTACTGTCGCTGTCGAGTTGACAGTATTTTTTGATATGTTTCGAAGTCAGCTGTGAGTTACTATAAATCTTATCTTTTTGAAAACGCTCCAGTTGGATAGCCCTCGATTTATTAACCCTTTTACGTACCGACTCAGAGCTCTCCCCCACAGCACTACTACCCAAATCACTATACTTGACGGCAGGTACCTCCACGTGGATGTCTATCCTATCGAGTAGAGGACCTGATATTTTTGAACGATACCGCTGGATGGCAGTGAGTGAGCAATTACAGTTATGACTATCCAAATTACTCCCAAAGTAGCCGCAAGGGCAAGGGTTCATAGACGCAACAAGCATAAACTCTGCTGGAAAGGTTAGGCTACTCGCCGCTCTGGCAACGTTAACAGTCCCATCTTCAAGCGGCTGTCTCATCACCTCTAAAGCAGACTTTTTAAACTCAGGTAGTTCGTCTAAAAAAAGAACTCCATTGTGAGCGAGCGACACTTCTCCCGGTTTCGGGTAGCTACCCCCTCCGATAAGGGCTATATCGCTAATAGTGTGATGTGGTGAGCGAAATGGTCTTGAGTTAATAAGACCAAGTTTGTTATCGGTCATCATTCCGGCAACTGAATGGATTTTAGTGGTGACGAGTGCTTCTTCCAGGGTCATAGAGGGTAGTATTCCGGGTAAGCGACGTGAAAGCATCGTTTTACCAGAGCCGGGTGGCCCGATCATCAAGATATTGTGTCCACCTGCAGCGGCAACCTCAAGTGCTCTTTTCACTTGAAATTGACCTTTAACGTCGGCCATATCTTCAAAATATTCGTTCTGATCAAAGAAGAGCTTATTGAGATCTACTTTTACCGGCGTTATATTAATCTTCCCCTCAAGAAAGCTGACCGCCTCACGCAATGTGTTCACAGGTATGACCTTTAATCCTTCAATAATGGCAGCCTCTTTAGCATTTTCAGGGGGTACAATTATCCCCTCAAGTTTTTCCTTTGCCGCTGCTACCGCTATCGGTAACACACCCTTAACCCCTCTAAGGTTCCCATCCAGGGAGAGTTCTCCTATCAAAGCATAAGATTCTAATAACTCCGTTTTAACCTGCCCTGTAGCAGTGAGCAAAGCAACTGCAGTAGGCAAGTCCAAAGCAACACCCTCTTTTCTGAGATCTGCAGGCGCTAAGTTAACGGTATAATAGTAGTTGGGAAAGCGAAATCCGTCATTTCTAACTGCTGAGATTATACGATCTTTACTCTCCTTGATCGAGTTTGAGGGGAGTCCAACGATTACAAATTTAGTTAAGCCTGGTCTAATATCAGCTTCTACAATAATTCGCTCAGCGTCGATACCGTTCACTGCGTATGAAATAGTCTTAGAATACATATGCCTTCAATCTCTTCCTATCATTATAAATTTAATCAATGAGCCCAAAAGAGCTAAATATTCAAACAAGGTCAAGCTTTATCTTTAGCGCAAATGGATTCTCACCGCAAAAAACGCCCTCTTAGACCATTTTGGATCTTAATAGAACAGGGTCTGAAACATAGTACTCTCTCGCATAGTATTATCAGATTTTGAAAGGGTCATTTTTTATCAAGTATATCAGCAGCAGAGCTCTTTTTCTTGACACCGAGTTGGCGGCGAAAGATATTGAGTAAACTATTTGAGAGGGGTCTAATGAGCGTACAAAAAGAGGCATTTAGGAATTATTTAGCTACGAAAGTGGCTGATTCTGAGTGGATTTTCCAGCAGTTTGAGCTGTATCACTCGCTCTTAACAAAGAGTAACACCTATATAAACCTCCTTTCACGCCAGACTTTAGAGGATGATATTTGGAGCCTCCACTTTCAGGATTCACTCCTTCCTCTTGAGACTAATATCGACTTAAACAACAAGCTAATTCTTGATTTTGGTAGTGGTGGTGGTCTACCTGGCATACCTTTAGCGTTAATTGCTCCGAGTAGCGAAGTCTATATGATGGACTCCAAGAAAAAGAAGATGAGAGAGGTTCAATCCTTTATTAATGAGATGGGGTTGACCAATTGTTACACTATTCCTGAGCGATTAGAAGAAACAAAGCTTGACGTCTTAAAGGATAGTTATGGTTTGAGTAGTAAGTTTGACTTGATAGTGAGTCGTTCTGTTAGGATTGATGAAATATTGTTAAACAAGTTATTCGGTCTTCTGCCCAAGGGTGGCAAGATTTTGCTTTACAAAGGTAAAGATATAAAAGAGAAAGATTTACACATTCCTTTGGAGCTCGTGCTCAACGTGAAAAAGGAATGGGGTGAAAGAAACTTAGTTCTGATAAGGAAGATATGAGTAGAGTTATTGCAATTGTGAACCAAAAGGGTGGAGTCGGTAAGACAACTACCGCTATCAACTTAGCGGCAGCTCTTGGCATATACGAAAAAAAGACACTGTTAATCGACCTTGATCCACAAGGTAATGCGAGTAGTGGCCTCGGTGTCGACAAAGGTACTCTCAAGCTACAAGTTTATGATGTTATGATCCAGCGTGCTGGGATTAGAGAGGCGATTCAAAAGACCTCTATTGAGTATTTAGACGTATTGCCGAGTAATATTGATTTGACCGGTGCCGAAATAGAGCTCGTAAAGGAGTTTTCCCGTGAGAATAAACTCAAAGAGGCGATTTCTCCTATCTTGGATGAGTATGAATACATATTGATTGACTGCCCGCCGTCACTCGGTCTGCTGACCATCAATGCTTTGACTGCGAGTAGTGACGTTTTGATTCCGATACAGTGTGAATACTATGCCTTAGAGGGCGTCAGCCAGCTCTTGAACACAGTGAGACTGATCAAGCGTAATCTCAATCCGGAACTCAACATAATGGGGGTGGTTTTAACTATGTATGACAAGCGGTTAAACCTTTCTTTACAGGTAGCCAAAGAGGTTAAGCGCTACTTCAAAGAGACTGTATTTCAGACCATTATCAACCGAAATGTAAAACTCGGTGAGGCGCCAAGTTTCGGCAAACCTATCTTCCACTATGACATCACCTCGATCGGCGCCAAAAATTACCTACAATTAGCAACGGAGTTAATAGAAAGATGAGTACAAGATTAGGTCGCGGTTTAGAAGCACTTATCCCTATCTCCACCGAGACAGACGATAAGTCGCTCTCAATTTCTTCAGTACGTTTAGAAAAGATACACCCTAACCCCTATCAGCCACGTCACCGATTTGACGAAGAAAAGCTACAAGAGTTATCTAACTCCTTGAAAGAGAATGGGATGATCCAACCGGTTATTGTTACAAAACGTATGGATTCAGAATATGAGCTGATAGCTGGTGAAAGAAGGCTTGAAGCGGCAAAACTTGCCGGCTTTACTGAAATACCGGTCATTATCCGCTCCGTATCACCTCAAGAGCAGCTCCAATACGCTCTGATTGAGAACATTCAACGTGAAAATCTCAACCCTATTGAAGAGGCTAAAGCGTACAATCAGCTATCGGAAGAGTTTAGTCTTACCCATAACGAGATAGCACAGCTGATGGGGAAAGAAAGGACTACTATTACTAACTCAATCCGACTTTTAAAACTACCCGAACCTGTACAAGACCATCTTTCTGAGGGTAGAATAAGTCCCGGTCACGCCAGAGCCATCCTGCAACTTGAAGAGGAGAATCAAGTGGACTTTGCGGCAAAGGTGATCGATAAAGCCTACTCCGTAAGAGAAACAGAAAAACAGGCCAAGAGAATTATCGACGGCTTAGACAAAAAGAAACTCTTACCGAATCAGGTTGAAAGTCAGCAGATTAAAGATTTAAGTACTTCACTGGAAGAGAAATACGCCGTTAAAGTAAACGTTAAGCCAGGCAAGAAAGGGGGAACTATCTCCTTCAAATACAAGTCTGAAAAAGAGCTTCAAAATCTTATTAAATCACTCTTAGGCTAAAGGTTATGCTTAAAAAAATACTCCTCACTATTTCTGTGATCCTACTCTTAGCTAATTTCTTTTTACTGATTGAGAATAAAGGGATGAAAAGCGAGCTTAAGGCGCAAACTGAGGAGATTTTAACGCTTCGAAACCAATCGCAAATACTGCAAGATGTAATCGCTTCTTACAAATACCCCGAGATTAAGAACGGTAAGTATGAAAAAGAGCGCAAAATAAGAGAGCTACTCGATAGCTATCTTGGCGAAACAAATAAATTAGACCCCAATCCAATTACAAGTATTGCCACAGAAGAGCTGAAAAACGAGCTCTCAGAATATGAAATGAAACAAAGATTTGTCCCCGACCTCTTCCCTATTAAAACAGAGTATGCAGTCAGTCAGCCGTTTACTGAACAGCATAAAGGGGTCGACATTGCAGCCCCATTAGGGACTGAAATCACAGCTGCCGGTGCTGGCGTCGTCAAAGCTATTTACAACGATAAATATTACGGTAATGCAATAATTATTGATCATTTTAACGGCTATCATTCGTTCTACGCACATATGGAGAGGGTACTCGTCAAACAAGGGTTTTTCATAGATAAAGGTGAAGTGATTGGATTAGTAGGGAGCACCGGTTACAGTGTACACCCACACTTACACTACGAAATCATAGAAAAAGGGGTGAAAATAGACCCCAAACAGGTTAGATAATAAAAATTAGAGATATTTTTAGAGGAGTTTTTTATGGCAAAAAACAGACAAATTGAACTATCAACAATTATTGGCAAGGGATGCACTATCGAAGGTAACTTGAAAATACAAGGTGGTATCAGGATAGATGGGTCGGTTACGGGTGAGATTGACGCTGAAGGGTTTGTCGTTATCGGCAACTCAGGCAGCGTGAAAGCAAACATTAAGGCTAAAGAATGCTTAGTATCCGGAACACTCGATGGTGACATAATCGTTACCGACACTTTGGAGCTTGAGAAAACATCCAAGGTAAACGGGAATATCTCGGCCAAGAGGTTGACTGTACACAACGGCGCGGCCCTCACAGGTCACTGCAATATGAAGGAAGAGAGTAAAACTTCCGAATGGTAATGAGTTGGTACAAGTTGGATGAAAGATTTTAAGAAAGAGTTAATGACAAAAGACCGAGGTTTTATACGATATTTGTCGTATATAACCCAATTAGGTTTGAATATGGTCATCCCTTTACTTATCTTTTTCTTTCTCTCTTTATGGCTCGACAGGAAGCTTCAGGCCAACAATATAATTTTGGTAATAGGTACTATTCTCGGTATCGTGAGTGGCTTTCTAATCAACTACAGATTCTTGAAACCTCTCTTTAGAGAAATGGGTGAAAAAGAGGAATGACCAAATACGTTAAGCAAATTCTTTTGATTGTTAGCTTGACAAATATTCCAGCGCTACTAATATGGCCCTCAAATTTAATGATTGCAATTGGATGGTTTATGGGAATGTTAGCAAGTAGTATCAATTTTACATGGCTCTCGATCTCTATCAAGGGCAACGTTGAAGGTATTGATAAAGACCTCGGAAGCAAGTCTTTCGGCGGCTTTTACCTGCGCTTTCTCTTTATCGCTGTTTACTCTGTTATCGTTATTAAGTTCGTTAAACCAAATATACTCGCTTTTGGTGCTGGTCTTTTGAGTGCTCAAATTGCAATTTTTATCCATTATTTGCTAAGCCTCATTAGTAATGCAAAGAAGAAAGCTAATGTTGACTAATCAACGGTAACGCATAAAAAAAAGGACTCTCAAACTATGACGAAAAAGAAGATTATTTGGCTGTTTATTATTGTAATGGTCATCCAAGTACTGCTCTCTTTCAAATTAGAGTATAAGATCAATGTCGGAATCAATCCTGACACAGGTAAATTCGGCGTCTGGAACACTCACCATCCAACAAAAATACAAGACCAGGTGACAGAAGAATTTCAGCCTGACTTATATCTTAGAAATCAAGGGATAGAGCCGACTATTTATGGCAGCAGAAAGCTTTATGAGTTCTTCCAAATCTTCTCAAAAAACGGTGCTATCAATGCATTCAAACTAATCAGAATGATCTTGATTATTGATATTGTTTTCTTGGCTATTATATTATATATGAGAAGGAATATGGGGAGCAAACCGAGTAAAAGACAGCTCGTTTTTGAAATGGTCTACGGATTTATTGACGATCTTACCACCGAAACATTGGGTAAACAAAATGCCCACTTTACCCCATACATATTGACTATCTTCTTATTCATACTCTCGGCAAACTTTATCGGAATCGTACCGATACCAGGATTTATGGAACCCACAAGAAACCTCAACGTACCTTTGGGAATGGGACTTGTTATCATCTCTGTCGTCCACTATGTATCGATAAAGAAGAGTGGGTTTAAAGATTATCTAAAAGGGTACGCTGAGCCATTTTTTGCCTTAGCCCCCATCAACGTCATCGGCGAGGTTTCGAAAGTGATTTCGATCTCTTTCCGTTTATTTGGCAACGTACTTGGTGGAGCCATTATTATGCTTGTGGTTTCATCACTTACAAAATACGTTATCTTGCCTGTCGGAATGAACCTCTTTTTCGGTCTTTTCGTCGGTACCATACAAGCTTTTGTGTTTACCATTTTGGCGGTAAGCTATATCGCCGTGGTAATCTTTGATTAAGAGAGAGGAGGAAACCTGGCGATGTTTAATGGTGTCGAAATAGTTAATCTTGCAGCCTACTTTGGTGCAGCCATAGCTGTATCACTCTCCTCTATCAGCGCCGGTTTTGGAGAAGGTCATACTGCTGCTATTGCAAGTAAAGCGTTGGCCAGACAGCCCGAGTCTTCCGATAAGATCAGTAAGACAATGCTCATCAGTCAGGCTGTAACAGAAACTTGTGCCATCTTCTCTTTAGTTGTCGCCCTGCTTTTGCTGTTTGGTGGAGCTACTAAAGATAGTGGTGGAATTGTTAAAGCTTCTTCACTATTAGCAGCCGGTTTAGCTATGGGGTTAGGGAGTATTGGGCCCGGTTTTGGTTCGGGCTTTACCGGAGCTCAAGCCTGTAAATCGATCGGTAGAATGCCGAAAAGTGAGAGTGACATTACCGGTAATATGATCGTCGGACAAGCGCTCTCTCAAGCGAGCTCCACTTTTGCCTTAGTCGTCGCACTGCTACTCATCTATGCCGTGCCCGATTTTGAAGGATTAAATATATATGAACAGCTTTTGAAGGCTATTCTTTACTTCTCAGCAAGTATAGCAATAGGGTTAGGTACTCTCGGCCCCGGCTCCGCAATTGGATACGTGGCAGGGCGCTCAAGCGATATGCTCGGCAGGTACCCCAGACAGAGGGCTGTATTAGTTAGATCAATGATTTTAGGAGCAGCTGTAACCGAGTCTACAGCTATATATTCATTAGTAATTGCATTCTTATTAATGTTTGCAGTTTAAATGTAAAAGGAGGATTATAGAATGGAAGGAATGGAATTCATCGCAAAAGCAGCAGCATACTTTGGAGCTGCATTCTGTATGGGAATCGGAGCTTTAGGACCAGCTTTAGGAGAAGGTTTTGTCGCCGCAAAAGCTTGTGAAGGAATCGCTCGTTCACCTGAAAACGCAGCACTATTAACTCGAACAATGTTATTGGGACAGGCAGTTACAGAATCAACAGGTATCTATTCATTAGTTATCGCTTTACTGTTGATCTTCTCTACCTAAACAATCAGGATTAGCCTATTAAATAGAGCGGCCCTAACCAGTCACTCTACAGGCATTTAATTAGGAGCAAAGGATAAATGATCAGTATTGATTATACTCTGATAGTAGTTATACTCAACTTCATTCTACTATTGGTCTTGCTGAACGCTTTCCTCTATAAACCCTTAAAAAAGTTTCTAACCGAACGACAACAGGGCATAGCAGACGATATAAAAGAGACTAAAGAGGCTAAAATGGCCGCTCAAGAATATATCGTCAAACAAGAAGAGGAATATAAAGCAGCTCAACAGCAAATCCATAAACTGATGGAACAGGCAAGAAAAGAGGCTGAGAAAAGAAGTGATGAGATAATTAAACAAGCAAGAGCTCACGAAAAGGATATCCTCGTCGATACAGAGAAAAGACTGGAACACGAAAAGCAAAAGACTATTCAATCTATCGAGGCGGAGCTTAGTGTAGCAGTTGCTAAGATAGCAGCAAAAATCATCGGAGATAATATCGACGAAAAGATCGATGCTGATATGATTAGCAAGCTATTGAAAAGCTGATGAGGGGTTGAGTGAAAGATCTATTGATAGCTAACCGATACGCTCAAGCTTTAGTCAGGACAATCCCTAAGGAAGAGTACGATTCTCTTTTGCAAGACGTAAAGGCTCTGCAAAAGCAATTTACAGACTTACCTGAGTTGGGTAAATACTTAAACTCAAGAATAGTCGATAGAGAAGAGCGCAAAGAGGTCGTCAACATGCTTGTCAGCGGATTAAATCATCAAAAGAAATGGTATAACCTGTATGTTTTAATGGAAAAGAAACACCGAATGACTCAAGTTGAAAAAATACTCTTTGAGACTGAAAAGATTGTACTGGACTTACAAGATAAAAAGAAGATGACCTTAACTTTGGCGAGAAAGCACAGCGATAGCGTTGTAAAATCAATAGTCGACTACGTAAGCACTACAGTCGGCAAAGAGTTAGTAATAGAGCAAGAGATCGACCCTGAAATTATTGGTGGTTTCATCGCTAAGGTGGGCTCGACAAATATCGATGGCTCTATCAAAAGTAAACTCTCACAGCTCGAAAAGGTGACAGATAATTGATGTGGTACGATAAAATCAGACCTCATCAGCTGAACATTAAGTTAACAGAACATTAAGAGGAAGTTATGAAAATACACCCGGATGAAATAAGTTCGATATTGAAGAAAAAGATCGATGATTTCAAGTTTGATGTCTCTTTAGATGAGACGGGACAAGTAATAGAGGTCGGTGACGGCATTGCGCTTGTATACGGCTTAGAAAAGGTTATGGCTGGAGAGATGCTGCTCTTCCCCGGTGACATTTATGGAATGGCGCTCAACCTGGAAGAGGAGTATGTAGGTTGTATCCTTTTCGATGAATCCAGAAATATTAAAGAGGGTGATATCGTTAAACGAACCGGTACTATCCTCAGTATCCCCGTCGGTGAAGAGATGTTGGGCAGAATAGTTAACCCTTTAGGCCAAGCTATTGACGGCAAAGGTGAAATTAATACAGATAAAAGATTGGAAATTGAACGTAAAGCACTCGGAGTAGTACACCGCCAACCGGTTAGCGAACCTTTGCAAACTGGACTGAAAGCTATCGACTCGATGATTCCAATTGGTAGAGGCCAACGAGAGCTTATCATTGGAGATAGGCAGACTGGAAAGACTGCTATTGCCATCGATACAATTATCAACCAAAAAGACTCCGGTGTAGTCTGTATTTACGTTGCCATAGGACAAAAAAAGTCTTCAGTGGCAGCGTTGGTAAAAACTCTTCAAAATCATAGAGCTATGGAATATACGATAGTGGTTTCCGCTACGGCTGCAGAACCACCAGCTCTACAGTACTTAGCCCCTTACGCCGGTTGCACCTTAGGTGAATACTTCCGCGATCAGGGTAAACACGCCTTAGTGATATACGATGACTTGTCTAAACACGCTGTCTCTTACCGAGAACTATCCCTCCTTTTAAGACGACCACCAGGCCGAGAAGCATACCCTGGTGACGTGTTTTACATCCATTCACGCCTCTTAGAAAGAGCATCCAAACTGAGCGATAAACTCGGTGGTGGCTCACTCACAGCACTTCCAATCATCGAGACTAAGGCTGACGATATTTCTGCCTACATCCCGACCAACGTTATCTCTATAACAGACGGTCAGATCTACCTCAGTAGCCGTCTATTTTATTCAGGTATTAGACCCGCTATTAACCCAGGCCTATCTGTCTCAAGAGTAGGAGGTAGCGCCCAAATCAAAGCGATGAAAAATGTGGTAGGGCAGCTCCGTTTAGACCTCGCTCAATACAACGAGCTTGAAGCGTTTGCAAAGTTTGGTTCGGACTTAGATAGAACTACTCTTGCCCAACTTAGACGTGGCGAGAGACTTATCGAAATACTTAAGCAAGATCAGTATGAACCACTTTCCGTGGCCAAACAGATCTTCTCCATCTTTATGGTCAACAACGGATATCTCGACGACGTAGATCTTTCAAAAGTCAAAGTAATTGAAAGAGAACTTTTCCAACACCTCGATTTAGAACATAAGGATTTACTCGAAAGACTGACTAAAGAGAGCTTATCTGACGAGTTAAAGGAAAAGATGCATCAGGTATGTAAGCGGGTAAAAGAGACCTCCATTTAGGTTTCATATAAAGGGAATCAGGTTGTCTCAACGAAATAAATTGATGAGTAAAGTCTTATTTAGGAGCAAAAAGTGTCGAACATAAGAGATATTAAAAACCGTATTGACTCTGTTAGAAACACAAGACAGATCACCAATGCGATGAAAATGGTTGCTGCATCCAAGCTGAGAAAAGCTCAAGATAGGATTGTTAACGCTCGACCTTATGCAGACTATTTAGAGTTTATGATCCGCTCAGTTAAATATAAAAACCCGGATACAGAACACCCTATGCTAACTGAAAACCAGGATAAAAATGCAAAACGATTGTTGGTAGTAATGACCTCCGATAGAGGACTATGCGGCTCCTTCAACTCTAACATTATCCGTTCTACTAAGGTATACCTTGAAAAACACCCAGATACCGACGTAATCTGCATCGGACGTAAAGGTTACGAGCAGATCAGTAAGCTAACTTCCAGTATTATAGATAAGTATTTTAATCTATTTAATGAAATGAACTTTAACGATATAAAAGACATCACTAAAGGTGTCCTAAATCTCTACCTGAACAATGGGTATGCCAGAGTTGACGTCATTTATAACGAGTTTAAATCGGCTATCCAACAAAATATAATTGAAAAACAAATCCTACCCATTATACCACCTGAATCCCCAGCTATCTCTCAGGTAGACTACCTTTATGAGCCCGATGAAAACACGGTTATAGAAGAGCTGGGTACTAAATACATAGATGTGGAAATCTGGCGTATGATGTTGGAGTCATCGGCTGCTGAACAGGGCGCACGTATGACCGCTATGGATAACGCCACTGAAAATGCCACTGAACTAATAGATTCTTTAACCTTGCTTCATAACAGAGCAAGACAGGCCGCAATCACAACAGAAATTATCGAAATCGCTTCCGGCGCTGAAGCAATAAACGAGTAAGAGGTGAAAATGACCGAAGGTAAAATAATACAGATTATTGGACCAGTAGTTGACGCTGAGTTTCCTGAACAAAAATTACCTGCAATATATAATTCCATTATCGTTAAAAGAGAAGGACAGAACGACTTAGTGCTTGAGGTTCAGCTCCATCTCGGAGAAAATAAAGTACGTGCAATTGCTATGGACTCGACCGATGGTTTAGTACGTGGTATGTCTGTTTACGATACAGGTGAGCCGATCTCGATTCCAGTTGGTGAAGAGGTACTTGGTAGAATGATCAACGTTATTGGCGAACCTATAGATGAACAAGGGCCGATAAATAGTAAACAACGCTTCCAGATCCACCGCCAATCCCCTAAGTATGAAGACCTTTCCACAGAAGAGGAAATTTTGGAGACCGGTATCAAGGTTATAGACCTAATCGAGCCTTACCTTAAAGGGGGTAAAACTGGTCTGTTCGGAGGAGCAGGTGTCGGTAAAACAGTCCTAATTCAAGAACTTATCCACAACGTCGCCACTGAGCACGGCGGTTTCTCTGTCTTTGCAGGGGTAGGCGAGCGTACTCGAGAGGGTAATGACCTTTGGTTAGAGATGAAAGCATCCGGCGTTTTGAAAAACACCGCCTTAGTTTTTGGACAAATGAACGAACCACCAGGTGCCAGATTTAGAGTAGGCTTATCAGGCCTTACTATTGCTGAATATTTTAGAGATGTGTCGAACAAAGACGTACTTCTTTTCATCGACAATATATTCAGATTCACCCAAGCCGGTTCTGAAGTGTCGGCTCTGTTAGGTAGAATGCCTTCTGCAGTTGGATACCAGCCTACCTTAGCTACCGAAATGGGAGCGCTACAAGAGAGAATTACCTCCTCAAATCACGGCTCTATCACCTCAGTACAAGCTATCTATGTACCAGCTGACGACTTTACAGATCCCGCACCTGCAACTACATTCAGCCACTTAGATGCCTCTACTTTCCTCTCCCGACGTATCGTAGAACTCGGAATATACCCAGCTGTAGACCCTCTACAGTCAACCAGCCGTGTGCTCGACCCTAAAATTGTCGGAGAAGACCATTATAACGTCACCCGTGAGACCCAAAGAGTTATCCAAAAATATAAGGATTTGCAAGATATTATCTCAATCCTCGGTATGGATGAACTGTCCGATGAAGATAAACTAATAGTTAGCCGAGCAAGAAAATTAGAACGCTTCTTCTCTCAACCCTTCTTTGTTGCAGAAGAGTTTACCAACGTGCCAGGTCAGTACGTCCCACTCAAAGATACCATAACCGGCTTCAAAGCTATACTGGATGGCGATTGCGATGACTGGCCAGAACAAGCCTTCCTATATGTTGGAACTATAGAACAGGCTGAAGAAAAAGCTATGAAGTTGAAAATATGAGCCTCCACTTAAAAATTATCCAACCATATAGAACCGTCGCCGAATTAGAGTGTGATCACGTTATCATACCCGGTATCGATGGAGATATTGGAGTCTCAACCGGGCACACCCCACTCTTGACTAAGATCCGCCCGGGACCACTGGTAGTCTTCCAAAAAGATACCAAAATCAATTACGCTATCCACGACGGCTTTGTCTCCATCGAAAAAGACAAAATACGGATAGTTTGCGAAATCATTGAATGTGGAGACGAAATTGACCAAAAACGGGCTGAAGAGGCTAAAAAACGGGCTGAAGAACGATTGAAAGATACCGAGTCCGATATAGACTTCCGTAGAGCTGAATCATCGCTAAGGAGAGCTGTGGCACGCCTACAGTCTATCGCTGATTAGAGGTGTTAGGGCAGACTGATTTTTGGTCGATGTAAGTGAATATTAGTAAACTTCATCAGGGTATTACTTTACAGGCTGTTATCTGTCTGACACTCCTCCTATTAACAGCCTGCTCACAATTGGCTAAACTACCCAAATACTCCTATGAGGAGCTAATTGCCTTCGGCGATCAGAGTTTTGCTAACGGGGAGTATTTGAAAAGTGTTGAGTTTTACGACACTGCAACTAAATTAAACCCTCAAAACCCACTCTCCTATTACAAAAAAGGGCTCGTATACGGAGCTCTTCATTCTTTTGATCTCGAAAAGAGCTCTATTAAAAGTAAGCCTTCCCGCATAGGGCGTAGCTTGCAGAGTGAAGATAGTTATTTTGAAAAAGCGAGGAAAGAGTTTAAAACCGCGGCGGAGTTAGGGCACCACCCCTCTAAAGAGATCTTACGAGCGCTATACGATAATATCCAACATAAAGACGTTAAGTACTAATACCGACACTTTAAAACCTCTCTTGAAAAGCTGTTATAAAGTTATCTTGGTACCGGTCTGACCTTTCAAAGCTTCAACTATTCTTTCTACCGAGGTAATGATCACCTCGCTCCCACCGTTTTCAATAAAATCTATTGCAGCTCTAATTTTTGGACCCATACTCCCAGCAGGAAACTCACCCGCTTCAAAATATTGCTTTGCTTGGTCGACAGTTAGATGATCAAGATCTATCTGGTTAGGTGTATTGTAGTTGATAGCCACCTTTTCCACTCCTGTCAGGATGATAAAGAGATCTGCATTGATCACTCTCGCCAAAAGGGCTGAAGCGTGGTCCTTATCAATAACTGCATCGATCCCAACAATCTCCCCCGCTTCGTTAAGATAATAGGGTATTCCACCGCCACCACATGCGATGACAACCGTTCCACTCTCTACTAACCCTTTAATTACATTAGCTTTGGGTATATTTAGCGGCAGAGGTGAAGGGACTACTTGTCGATACCCTCTGCCGGAATCCTCAACGATATGCCACCCCTGTGTCTCTTTCATCCTTTCCGCCTCTTCTTTGGTGTAAAAAGGACCTACAGGTTTACTCGGCTGATTAAATCTTTGATCGTTCTTATCTACTTCTACCATCGTGATAACGGTCATCACCTTGTTATCCATATTTTCCTTTTGGAGCCGGTTATCTAATGATTGCTCAATCATATAACCCATAGTACCTTCTGTGGCAGCGTTAAGAAAACTGAGGGGTAATGGATTAATATTTCTACTAATACCCGCCTGTTGCTGGATCAGAAAATTACCGACTTGCGGACCATTACCGTGAGTTATAGCCAGATTATACCCCTCCTTAATCAAACCCACGATCCCTTTCATACTCTCTCTTGTGTTGGCTAACTGCTCTTCAACAGTCCCCTTCTCACCCACCTTAAGTATTGCATTCCCACCTAAGGCTAATACTGCCGTTTTTTTCATATTCCTCTCCAATCAGGACGATCCCTAAAATTTTGTTCAAAAAGCATCGTTAGGAAACAGCGTCAACTACTTTTTATTCCACCCTCATCTAAGGGTAATGTAAGGAGCATACTCGTAGGCGGGTCAGAGCCGCCTACGAGTATGCTCCTTACATATCTATAGGGTATGGGTAGCCTTAAGTAGGCGTAATTGATTGTTATACGGTTAGTTGGGCGAGAAGTAAGATCTGTTAAAGCCAAAAACTTGTTAATATATTCATAAATATCAGATATTATACTTATTTGTCAGTTAGATTTCGCAGGGGGCGGGCTTGCTCGCCCCATTTTATCATTTATAGGGTAGCATTCATACTACCGGCAAAGATTCAAGAAGTTTAGTAAGGAATCGGTCGACTTAAATGGCGTTCCTGCACCATATTCCTCTTCTTTCTTAAATGATATTGAGATTTGTTCTCAATTATCTCTTGACAAGATAACCGCCCTCAAGAACAGTGCCAATCAAAGCTAAATACCAATTAAGGAGTGCGTCAAAATGGACTATCGAGAAGTTTTCATTAACTACTTGAAGAAGAATGATCTACAGCTTACTAAGTCACGCGAAATCATTCTCGACGCTGTTTTTGAGACTCACTCTCATTTCGAGATTGAGGAGCTCTACCAAATGCTCCGTTATAAGAATAAAAAGGTCTCAAGAGCTACTGTTTATCGGACTATCCCCTACCTCGTAGAAGCTGGATTGGTCAGAAGATTACGCTATAGTGATCAAAATGAACAGTACGAACACATCTATGGACACCCCAACCACTTTCATCTCCATTGCCTTAATTGTGATAGAGTTATCGAGCAGAATAGCCCTGAGTTAGAAAAAAACATCGAGAAGTTAGCTAAAAGGCTGAACTTTAAGATCCAGGACTACTCAGTAAGTATCTCCGGGCACTGCTCCCTTTGCGAAGAAAAAGAAACAGAAAGGATAGATATTAATGAATAAATTTAGAATTGCCCTGGCCGGTAACCCCAACAGTGGAAAGACCACCCTGTTTAACGCTCTGACCGGCTTTAAACAGACTGTTGGTAATTGGCCTGGGGTAACTGTCGAAAAGAAAGAAGGATTGTACACTTTTGCTGATAAAGATATAGAGGTCGTTGACTTACCCGGTATATACTCTTTTTCAGCTTATTCATTGGATGAGAAAGTAGCTCGAGAGCATATCTTGAATGAAGAGCCGGATCTGGTTGTTAATGTATTAGACGCCTCTAACTTGGAGCGCAGCCTCTACCTAACTACTCAGATTATCGAAATGCGTAAGCCGTTTCTCGTCGCTCTGAATATGATAGACGTGGCTAAACAACACCGGATAAAGATAGAGATCGATCATTTAGCACAACATCTCGGATGCCCTGTAATCCCCGTTATAGCCAGTAAAAAGACTGGTATTGACGAGCTTAAAGAGGCGATTGATCAAGCTCTATTGAAGCGTGAGATTTCCAGAACAAAGGTCTTTTACGACAGTATGGTCGAGGAGATTTTAGAGTCGATTGAACAGGACGTTACTGAGCTTTCAAAAGAGAAAAACGTCGATGCTCGATGGCTATCAATCAAGCTCTTAGAAGATGACCCACTCGCAGTTGAGCTGACCGATAATAAGTTTGAAACCAAAGTGAAAGAGGGGGCTACTCGGATTAAAAAGCATACGGGACAAGAGGCTGATATAGTGGTTCTGGATGGCCGATACGGCTTTATTAACGGCTTATCTAAAGATGTTATCAGGAAAGAGAGCGTTTTTCAGAAAACTTTCACCGATGCTATAGACCAGATAGTACTCAATCGACTTTTAGGTGTGCCAATCTTTTTGGGTATAATGTACTTAGTATTTATGCTGACGGTGTATGTTGGTGAGCCGTTCATTGATTTCTTTGAGATACTTTTCGGTGCGATATTTGTCGATGGGTTTGGTCATCTACTTGCCTCAATTAACACACCAGCCTGGCTCATAACTTTTTTAGCGAACGGTTTAGGTGGCGGTATAACTACAGTGGCGTCGTTCATCCCCCCTATCTTCTTTATTTTTCTATCGTTATCGATTTTAGAAGACTCGGGGTATATGTCGAGAGCTGCTTTTGTTATGGATAAATTTATGAGATTGATTGGTTTACCAGGCAAAGCTTTCATTCCGATGTTAGTCGGTTTTGGTTGTAACGTGCCAGCTATTATGGCAACGAGGACGCTTGATAATGAAAGGGACCGTATCTTGACGATCCTCATCAACCCGTTTATGTCGTGTGGTGCTAAACTACCAGTCTACGCTCTGTTTGTAGCAGTATTTTTCCCTGCTGCAGGGGGCAAGATTATCTTTGCGCTCTACGTTATAGGTATACTGTTAGCGATATTGACCGGTTTAATGTTTAAAAACACACTATTTAAGGGTGATTCATCTGTATTTGTGATGGAGCTACCTTTATACCATATACCCACTTTTAATGGTGTTATGTTACACACTTGGCGCCGTCTGAAAGGATTCATCCTCCGAGCTGGGCAAGTAATCCTTGTTGCAGTTATTATACTCTCTTTCCTTAACGCACTCGGCACCGATGGTAAGATTAGATTTGAAGAGTCGGAGAAATCAATTCTAAGCGCTGCAGGTCGATTCTTCACCCCTATCTTCACACCGATGGGTATAACACAGGATAACTGGCCTGCCACCGTTGGTCTCTTCACCGGTATATTTGCCAAGGAGGTGATCATAGGTACTTTGGGCACTTTGTATGAGAGTTTGAGTGGAGAAGAGGCTGAAGAGGAAGAGGAGTTTAACTTTTGGGATGAGGTACACTCTGCTTTTATGGCTATACCTGAAGGTTTTGCTAATGAGGAAGAGGAGGTTGAAGTTAGGGCTGAAGGTGAAATGGTTCGCCGTTTTGGCGGGAAGAATAACGCTTTCGCCTATCTCTTATTTGTCTTGATCTACCTCCCCTGCTTGGCAACTTTAGGAGCGATCTATAAAGAGACAAACCTGGGCTGGACAATCTTTTCGGTAGCATATCAATCTCTTTTCGCCTGGATTACTGCAACTACGTACTATCAACTGAGTATATTCCGACATAATCCAGCAAGCTCAGCAGGTTGGCTGGCGGTATCAATAGGAATGTTTGTCGCAATCTATCTAATCTTGCGGCTATCAAATATGAAAAATATATTAAGAGGTAATAAATGAGACTGTTTAGAAGAATGGGAAGATGCCCTGAAGGGGATTGTCCCAGAGGACGTAGGCGCCGTGGTAGAGTTGGTAGAAGAATGGAAGAAAAAATAGCTAATGGAGAGAGCCTGTCTCTCGCTGACTGCCCTGAAGATTCTAAATGTATGATCGTCAACAATACTAATAAGGTCACTAAAGAGATAGGGATCAACCCAGGGAAAACTATAGTCACCTTCAAAAATGAACCGTCAGACTCTAATATGATAATCTGCCTCGACTCTACCCGCTATATCATAGCAAAGTCGATCGCTGAGATGATAACCGTCTCCGTTATCGATCAAAGTGAAGAGGAAGGATGTAGAACTACAGGGTAAACAAATGATTCCAGAACTATTGAGATTACTTAAAGAGAATAAGAAAATGAGCCTCACTGACCTCAGTATCTTATCTAAACAAAAAGTAGGGGTCACAGAGCAAATCCTGGAGCAGCTTGTCCGTAAAGGGAAAGTAAAAAAAGAAAACATAGCCTGTTTTGGCTGTATGAAGGATTGCTCTGCCTGCGTGGCCAGAAGCGATTTAATATACTACGAGATAACAGAAGATGAAGCTGCTGATCCAAAGAGTAACTGAAGCTGAAGTGCTCGTAGCAGAACGCTCTATAAATAAAATAGGCCAAGGCTTTTTGATCTTTGTCGGGGTTGAAGAGGAAGACTGTGGAGTCAACAAAGCTCCTGGTGTAGCCAAAAAGGTGAGCGAAATGCGTGTCTTTTCTGATCCTAACGGTAAGATGAACCTTTCTATCAAGGATATTGAAGGGGAGGTGCTTCTCATCTCTCAATTCACCTTATGCGCTAATCTTGAACGGGGACGTAGACCTGACTTTATCAAGGCAGCGCCACCAAACATAGCTATGGAGATGTATGAAGAACTTGCAAAAGAATTAATAAAATTAGGCGTACCTACCAAACTTGGTAGTTTTGGTGATACTATGCAAGTGAAGCTAACAAATGATGGTCCAGCCACTTTTATCTTAGAGCGTTAAAAAAGCAGATCTTTTTTTTAAACTTCTAACACCAGAGGTGTCAGTAGTTTCCGTGATTTTTTTCTTATTCTTCCTCAGAATTAGCTATTATCAGTTGACTATTTTATCGGATAAAAATAAGGTGGCTAAAGAGTATAATTGACTTCCGGGAGGATTTATGTCAAAAATCAAAAAAATCACAATGGATGGAAATACCGCAGCGGCCCATATAGCTTATGGATTCAGTGAAGTAGCCGCTATTTACCCGATAACTCCTTCATCAACGATGGGGGAACTTGCAGACGCTTGGTCAGCCGAAGGTAAGAAAAACCTCTTTGGCCTGCCTGTTCAAGTAGTAGAATTACAGTCAGAAGCTGGAGCTGCTGGAGCAGTTCACGGCGCTTTATCAGCCGGTGCTTTGACCACTACTTTTACCGCTTCGCAAGGTTTGATGTTAATGCTTCCTAATATGCACAAGATTGCCGGCGAGATGCTACCAGCTGTGTTTCACGTCTCAGCAAGATCACTCGCTGCTCAGTCGCTATCTATTTTCGGTGACCATTCAGACGTAATGTCTGCTCGTAACACCGGTTTTGCAATGCTGGCAGCCAGCTCAGTGCAAGAGGTTCACGACCTTTCGATCGTAGCACACCTTGCTACCCTTAAGTCGAAAGTTCCTTTCTTGAACTTCTTTGACGGCTTTAGGACCTCAAACGAGATACAGAAAATTGAGATTACTGACTACGAAACACTCAACAAACTCGTCGATCCAAAATACATCGAGGACTTTAGAAAACGTGCCCTCAACCCAGAAAACCCATTTGTTAAAGTGGGCGCTCAAAACCCAGAAGTTTACTTCCAAGGACGTGAAACTTCTAATAACTACTACACAGCTATCCCTGGCATAGTCCAAGAGTATATGGACTTAGTAGCTAAATACTACGGTCGTCAGTACCACTGCTTTGACTACTTTGGAGCGCCAGATGCTGATAGAGTTATCGTCTCTATGGGTAGTAGCTGCGATACCATCGAAGAAACTATCAACTACCTCAACCAGAACGGATATAAAGTCGGCTTGATCAAAGTTAGACTCTATAGACCTTTCAACGTTGAAGCTTTCAAAAATGTTATCCCAAGCTCAGTTAAGAAAATCGCCGTACTCGACAGGACTAAAGAACCAGGTTCAATTGGCGAGCCACTCTACTTAGACGTAGTATCAGCTCTTAAAGGTAGAAACGACCTTGAGATTATCGGTGGTAGATACGGACTTTCCTCAAAAGAGTTCACACCATCAATGGTTAAAGCTGTTTACGATCACCTGAACAATAAAGGTACTCACAACTTTACAGTCGGTATCAACGATGACGTTTCACACCTCTCTATCCCAGTGAAAGACCACATCGATACAGTACCAGCCGGTACTATTAGCTGTAAATTCTGGGGCTTAGGATCTGACGGAACCGTCGGCGCTAACAAAAACTCAATCACCATTATTGGTGACAACACAGATATGTACGCGCAAGGATATTTCCAGTATGACTCTAAAAAGTCAGGCGGTATCACCAGAAGCCACTTAAGATTTGGTACTGAACCTATCCAATCACCATACCTTGTACAGTCAGCCGACTTCATCGCTTGCCACAACCAAGCTTTCATCGGTAGATACGACATTCTTGAAGGTATCAAAGATGGTGGTACTTTCTTGCTTAACTCCAACTGGCCAACCGAAGAGGCTTTCGGAAACTTAACCAGGGATATGCAAGAGACTATTATCAATAAAAAGATTAAGTTCTATAATATCGACGCCCTCAGCATCGCTAATGAAGTAGGACTCGGAAATAGAATTAACTCCGTGATGCAGACTGCCTTCTTCCTCATCTCCGGCGTGTTAGACCCAGCAGAGGCTATCAAACTCATTAAAACAACTATCGAAAAAACATATATCAGAAGAGGACAACACATCGTTGATATGAACTGGAAATCTGTCGATAGAACCGGTGAAGCACTCGCTGAAGTACCAGTTCCAAGCAAACTTCCAGAGCAATACTGTGAACCAAAACGTCTTGTACCAGAAGATGCAGATGACTATGTAAAAGGCATTATCGAGCCGATTATGCAGGAAAAAGGGGATACCATCCCAGTATCAAGAATGCCGTTAGACGGTGTCATTCCATCAGGAACTACAAGGCTTGAGAAGAGAGGCGTGTCAGCCTTCGTACCACACTGGGATGCTGAGAAATGTATCCAGTGTAACTTCTGTTCCTTAGTCTGCCCACACGCTGCTATTAGACCTAAACTTATCGAAAAAGATAGACTTGCCGATGCTCCTGAAACATTTAACACAATTGAAGCTGCTGGCAAAGATAAAGAAAAATATAACTTCAAAATCCAAGTTTACATTGAAGACTGTCAAGGTTGTGAAAACTGTGTAGTCGAATGTCCTTCCAAAGCCTTGGATATGAGATCTATCGAAGAAGAAAGAGAAGCAGGCGAGTACTGCAACGAGCTCTTCTTTGAGTCACTTCCAAACGATATTGTTGGCGACGTATTCAAAGAGACTACTATCAAAGGTAGCCAGTTCAAACAGCCACTCCTTGAGTTCTCAGGCGCTTGTGCCGGTTGCGGCGAAACACCATATGTCAAACTGCTCACTCAGCTGTTTGGCGACAGAATGATTATCGCTAACGCTACCGGTTGCTCCTCAATCTGGGCAGGTACTTTCCCAAGTATCCCATACTGCAAAAACTCACAAGGTGAAGGTCCAGCTTGGGCAAACTCACTCTTTGAAGATAACGCTGAGTATGGATTAGGTATGAGATTAGCAGTAGACTCTAACCGCAATCTCCTCAGATATAACGTCGACAAGTTACTTGAAGCCGGAACCAACGCTGAGTTGACTTCCGCCTTAAAGAAAGCTATCGAGCTCTGGGAAGAGACCGGTGACGATGCAAGAGACAACGCTAAGGCGATTAAAGAGCTCTTACCAAAAGCACTCGGCAACGAGAAAACAGACGTAATCGTTAAAAAAGTAATCGAACTGCAAAACTACTTCACTCCTAAGAGTGTGTGGGCTTTCGGTGGTGACGGCTGGGCTTATGACATCGGATTTGGTGGACTTGACCACGTCTTGGCATCTAACCGAAAAATCAACGTACTCGTAATGGATACAGAGGTTTACTCAAACACTGGTGGACAAGCTTCTAAAGCAACACCACTCGGTGCAGTAGCCAGATTTGCCGAATCAGGTAAGACAACAATCAAGAAAGACTTAGGTAAAATGATGATGAGCTACGGCTACATCTACGTTGCCTCAGTTGCAATGGGTTATGATAAGAACCAGTTGATAAAAGCAATGATCGAAGCCGAAAGCTATGATGGACCTTCAATCATTATCGCTTATGCACCTTGTATCAACCACGGTATCGATATGACTAAAACCCAGAAAGAAGAAAAACTTGCCGTTGAATCAGGATACTGGCTCCTCTACAGATACGACCCAAGAAGAAAAGCTGAAGGTAAAAACCCATTCCAGCTCGACTCCAAAGAGCCTAAACTTCCTGTAACAGATCTACTCGATAACGAAAGACGTTACACCACTCTGAAGACTACGTTCCCAGAGAACTATGAAGAGTACCGTAAAGAAATCGAGAAATTTGTTAAGGAAAGATATGAAAGCTACAAACGCTTAGCTGAAGAATAAGCAGAACAATATAACAAAAAAAGAGAGCCTCTGTCATTGCGATAGAGGCTCTTTTATTTATGCCTCTTGTAAAATACCGAACTGTAAGCCGTAATCGCTTACATAGATGCTTTCAATTTCAAAGTATTCCATAACCTTGAGGGCTATTGTCATCCCGATCACTATCACGTCTGCTCTAAGTGGCTCATAAGGTATCCACTTGGCAATCTCTTCAACCTTGAGCTTTCTGAATGTATTGATGTAGTAACGAAAATCGTCCTGAGTTAGTAAGCTTCCGTGCACCGCTCCCCCATTGTAATAAGACTGCTTTTGCTTCATTGCTGCCACGTTGGTCACAGTACCACCTACCCCGACCATAGCCGGCTTATTTAATATGTTTTGAGGGAGCTGACTAAGGAGTTTATCTATCTTACTCTCTAATTTTTCCGTGTCGTTAAGTGGTATACTCTGCAGCCTTCTCACCCCTAACTTTAAGCTCGTTTTTAAAAGTGTCTCTTCACCCTTTATATAAACAAACTCAGTACTTCCACCACCTATATCGAATATAATTAGCTCGGTCTCTGCAGCAAAGTGAGCTCTATTGGCAAGCGCCGTATAATAAGCCTCCTCCTCCTCAGACAAAACTCTGTAATCGATCTTATGAAGCCTCTTCAACCAGTCTGCCAATATATGGATATTTTTACTCTCTCTGGAGCAGCTTGTCCCCGTCA
>JAJBBL010000012.1 GCA_020532365.1 Candidatus Cloacimonadota bacterium
AAAGACTGTGGTAAAGGGAAATGGCATAATGCTCTGGATCTGTTTCCTATTATCACGGATGAAGCTCTTAAGAATATCGTCGAGATTAAACAGGGTGGATACTTTTATGGTGTATCGCCCATTTTCGAGTCAGATTATGCTTGACAACCGACCCAGCTTATTTATTGTTAGTTAGTTATGAATTCTAAATAAAAGGGGGTGAAAATATTGCCAGTAGTCTATTCAAGAGATGGTGAACCATTCGAGATTATGCTTAAACGTTTCAAAAAGAAATGTGAAAAAGCTGCTATTCTCTCTGACATAAAGAAACACCAAGCTTACGAAAAGCCAAGTGAGGAAAAAAAGAGAAAAGCTAACGTGGCTCGTCGTAAAGCGATGAAAATGGCCAGAAAAGCTCGTTACTATTCATAGAGCCATTAACACACAACAGTAATACTTTTACACGGGGAACTTACTAAAGAGACGACCAAACACAGTCCTCTCTGTTAGATCTTCCTCGGTTAGTTTGAGAAAGGGAGCCTGCTCCCTTTTTCTTGCTTAAGACACTAACGGGGCTACCATTACATCTCACTAAGTCCCAACAAACTGTGATATACGTATTAAAGCGTTGAATAAAAGAGATAAGGTCAAGCGATATCCCATCTTCAGATCATTATTATAAGTGATCTTACTGGGATTTGACTCTATTTGGAGGGAGTATGAACTATTTAGACATTATTACCTTAGCCATACTTGCTATCTTCTTTGTTATGGGGATTAGGCGGGGCTTTAGTCTAACATTGATCCAAGTAATTGGAATAGTAATGGTAGTAGTTTTCATCCAACTTTTCGGGGTAGCTCTTAAGCGTTATATCCCTCTTAGTTTAGGTATTCCCACTGAGGGGGCTCTTGTAATCGGTTACATTTTAATCTTCATTATTGTAATGATTCTGGCGAAGGTAATCTCTTCACTTCTACAGAAATTCTGGAAGTCTTTAAGTCTCTCCTGGTTAGACAGGCTTCTTGGGGGTCTACTTGGGATAGTGCTTGGCACAGTTTTTTTCATAATGTTAATACTATTTCTCGACGTCTCAGGTCTCTCCTCCAATCTGGAAGATGCATCCAACAACTCAAAGATTTACAAACCGTTACGTTCACTCGCTCATCAAGTGTTTCATAAAAGTCTCCCTTATATTCCTGGCAGTAAGGAGTATGATGCTACTGCAGATAGTAAAGGCTACGTAAACCCGGTATAAGCAAGACCCTTTAGATTACTTAATGAAAAAATCGTTACAACACTTAGAGTTTGACAAAATAAAAAAGGAGCTTGCTGGCTACTGTCATTCTTCTCAGGCTAAAGAGATCGCTTTACTCCTTGAGCCTGGCGACAACTTTGATGAGATTATTGAGAGACAAAACTTAGCAGATGAGTTACAAGAGCTCTTGAAAATAGGGTATAGCTTCGATTTCAACCACTTAACCCCTGTATCACAGCTCTTTCATAATTATGCTTACGAGGCTTATAACTATGAAGAATTCACTGCCGTCTACTTTATCGCCAAGACTGCAAGCATAATCGTGACTACTATCGAGGAAGAGGAATCAGATTTTGAAGGATTCACCTCCCTCTTGTCCAAAACGTCTACCCTCTCTAACCTATCCAGCATAGCAACCCGTTATGAACAGATATTCGGGGCTGATGGAGAGGTTTTAGACAGTGCATCCGCCGAATTGAGAAGCATTAGAAAAAGGCTGATACGTCAGAGACAGAACATTCTCGACACTTTACAAAGAACACTGCAAAACAAGTCATACGAAAACTTAGTGCAGGACAAAATAATCACTCAGCGTGACAACAGGTATGTTATCCCCCTTAAGGAGGGGGCAACTTCAACGGTACCCGGAATAATACATAGCAGCTCAAGTAGCAGAGCTACAGTCTTTGTCGAACCACTTGAAACGGTTCAAATGAACAACGAGCTACACCACTTAAGACAAGCGGAACAAGAAGAGATATACCGAATCTTTTGCAGCTTTACGAGCGACATCCAGCAGTATAGCGAAGAGCTGATGCGTGATTACGACACACTTACAGAGCTCGACTACTATTTTGCCGTCGCCAAGATGGGCAACCATTTACACGCTAAGACACCTCGCTTAACCGACAAGCCAATCGTCTCCCTAAAAGAGGCACGCCATCCACTTTTAATACTTGCTTTCAAAGACCGTAACCTGGTTATCCCTTTTGACTTAACTCTTGGCCAAAGCTATAACTTATTGGTCTTATCAGGCCCCAATACAGGCGGTAAAACGGTCACCTTAAAATCGGTCGGACTTCTCACTCTGATGGCTTTATCAGGGCTCCCGATTACAGCTGACGAAAACTCAACCATCGGCATCTTTAATCATGTTTTAGCCGATATTGGAGATCATCAATCTTTAGAAGACTCTTTAAGTACCTTTTCAGGACACTTAAAGTCAATCCAAACTATGCTCCAGTTAGCTGGCGAAAACACCCTTATCCTCATCGATGAAATTGGCGCTGCAACCGACCCAGAACAGGGGGCTGCATTAGCTCAAGCCGTACTCGAAGAGTTGGATAACAGAGGGGTTAAAGGGATAGTGACGACACACTACACGCCGTTAAAGATATACGCTCGAAACTCTCAGAGCTGTCTAAACGCCGCTATGCAGTTTGACCAAGAGAAGCATCTTCCTACTTATCAATTTAAGTCAGGTACCCCTGGCAACAGTTTTGCGTTAGAGATAGCTGCCAAACTTGGTTTTGAAGAGAAGGTGTTAGAGCGAGCTAAATCTCTTGCAGGGAAGCAAAACGTAGAGTTAACCGAGCTTCTCTCCAAGCTTTCTAAGGAGCAGATGGAGCTGAGTCAAGCTCGAGTAAAATACGAGCATAAGCATAAATTAGCCGAGATGAAGGTTGAGGAGCTGGAAGCCAAGCTATTGAAAGCTGAGCAGGAGAAGGTGGAGATTCGTCAAAAAGCACTTAAAGAGGCTCAATTTTTCCTCAGCAACATTCAAAACGAATTAAACTCTGAAATCAAAGGGATAGAGAAACAAGAACGAGAAGAGAAGAAGAAACTATTGTCTGAAGTTAGTAAAAAGGCAGCCGTTAAGAACCAAAAACTGATTGAAGAGCAGAAGTCCTACACTGAGCAAGAGTTAGAACCTTTACAAACACCTAAAATAGGTTTACCTGTCTGGGTAAAAGATTTGGATGCTTACGGCAAAATCGCCTCTATTGAAAAGAACGGTATCAAAATTGATTTAGACGGCTTTTTCCTCACAACTGACCTTAACAATCTCTTCATCGCTAAAAAATCAGACCTTAAAAAGAAACCGACCGCTACAACACCTCGTCAAAAGACGTTCACCCCTTCCGAAGCTAAGACCGAGCTGAAAGTCTTAGGTCTAACCTTCGACGAAGCACTCCCCAAGATTGATATTTTTCTTGACCAAGGCTATTCTGCAGGGTTACGTATGTTAAGGATAGTACACGGTAAAGGGACCGGTATCTTAAGAAAAAAGATACGGAATTACTTAGGTGGCGTTGTACTTGTTAAGGAGTTCTACTCACCTGCTCCTGAGGCGGGTGGTGACGGTGTAACCGTTGTAGTTTTGTGAGGTACTGCTAAAAAATGAGAGATCAAAGATTCATCGAACAGGTAATTGAAGGGAATAATATTGTATCGGTAGTCGAACAATATTTACCACTGAAGAAGAGTGGTTCTAACTTCAAAGCCTGTTGTCCTTTCCACGAGGAAAAGACCCCCTCTTTTGTCGTCAGCGACTCTAAACAGTTATTCAAATGTTTTGGTTGCGGCAAAGGTGGTAATGTTATTCACTTCGTTCGTGAGATGGAGCGGATCTCTTTTTATGAAGCGTTAGAGAAGCTTGCGGGTAGGATTGGCCTTAAAATGAAAAGCCGCTCCCCCGCAGACGTAGCAAAGCAGACCCGTGTCGGACTTTTACAGAAAGTGTACGAGCTTGCACAAGACTACTATAAAGATAATTTAGATAAATACGGCTCCATCCCCTTAAACTACCTCAAGGAGCGAAATATCCCCCGTGAGCTGATAGACCTTTTTGGCATCGGATTTGCCTTAAACAGCTCGAGTGGACTCTACAACTATCTCATCAAAAACCAAATTAATAAACAAATACTCGAAGATTCAGGACTCTTCGTCAAAACCCAATACGGTGTTGCCGATCTTTTCCGTAACCGACTAATCTTCACTATCCACTCACAGAGTGGCAAACCAGTAGCTTTCGGCTCAAGAAAATTAGATGAGCAGACGTTCGGAGGAAAGTATATCAACTCCCCGACGACACCTATCTACACCAAAGGGAACGAGCTATACGGTTTTCATCTGACGAAAAACGATATCGGCCGAAAAGATTCCGCAATTATAACCGAAGGGTATTTCGATCTCTTGCGCTTATACGACAACGGCTTTACGAATAGCGTCGCAACGTTAGGCACAGCCCTTACCAATGAACAGATTAAGCTTATCGCCCGTTATACACACAACTTTTATCTACTCTTTGACGGTGATTTAGCAGGTAAGAACGCTGCCATAAAGAATGCCGGAAATATAATAACCGCAGGATACACCCCTTTAATTATTAAACTCCCTTTAGACGAAGATGCCGACAGCTATTTACTTAAAAAAGATCCCAAAGCTTTCGAAGCTCTAATTGACAAAGCACAGCACTTGACCGAGTTTTTAAAGCAGGATGAGCTGATAGGTCTCAACGAAAAAGAAAAGATAGACTTTCTTATAGACATCGCTAAAGATATAGTCGATCCTATAAGTAAGGAGCTCTTTGCTAAAAGTATAGCGTCAGCTTTCGAGATAAATCTCAAATCAATAGCCGCTAAGATTAGACCTAAAAAGCCAAAAACAATTGAAACAAAACAAGAAACAAGTCTACTTGACGAGATTAGTAAGTTAAAATATCTTGAGGAAAGAAACTTCTTAATTCACTTAGTAAACCGCTCTACACTTGAAGATGAGGACATTGAAGATATCGACTCTGACCTATTTTTAGACGATAATTACAAAAAAATATTTGATACTTTAAGGTCATCAGGTTATATTATAGAGAACAAACCTATTTCGTCGGTTTTAGCAGATTTGGAGGACGTTGACCCTATACAAGTAAAAGCCTTAAGCGAGATTTCATTATTGGAGCTGCCGCCTGAGTCGTTTAGCTCTGCATTAAAGGATATGAGAATCCGTAAATATCGTTATGACTTAAGGATAATTCAAGAAAAAGGGTTGAACAACGAGTTAAGTAAGGATGAGTGTCTTAATATGAAAAAAGATATCGTAGAGAGGATTAGAGACCTCTCCGATGGTGTGATTAACAAAACTATTCAAAGGAGCATGGATGATTAGTTATAAGCAATGTGTAGAAAAACTTATTACCTTGGGAAAAGAAAACAATACCCTAACTTATAAGCAGATTAACGATATTATCCCGATCAGTGCTATTTTCCTCGATCGGATCGACGATATTATCAATGAAATCAACGACCAAGGTATCGAAATCATCGATGAAACACAAAAAAAATATTCGCGAGGCGCTTCCGGAACCAGGAAACGTACCGAAGTTAAAAAATTCAAAAACAGAAGATACTACGACGACCCTGTGCGTATGTATCTCCGCGAAATGGGGCGTGTACCCCTATTAGACCGTGAAGGTGAAGTTCGGTTAGCCAAGAAGATTGAAACCGCCCAAAAGATGATCAATAGCAATATCTTCATCTCGGGCAGTACGCTTCGTGAGCTGCAAAACTTCTATCATCGATATAAAGAAAAAAGAGTCCGGATCGACCAAATATTCAAGATAGAATACGGCACTTGCTTAGAAAAGGCACAAGAAGAAAAACTCGTCGAACAGTTCGAGTACATCCTGAAAGAATCGGAAGCTATCTTTAATGAAATTGAAGAGATTATCATTAGCCTCGATTCTGAAACTGAAATCGACCAAGAAACCCAACTCAGATTAGATGAGCTTCGCGCAAAAGTAAGAGATATCTTCTTCAGCGTCTCTTTTAACGATAAACTTATCAAAAGAATGGTCTACCGCATGCGAAGCCTCGTAAGCCGTATCAAAGAAAGCTTACGCTCTATCAATAGCCTCTCCAAAATAAAGAAATATACGCTCGATGACATCTGTAACTATGGACGTAAAGCTAAGAAATCTGACGAAGAACTCCTCGAAGTACACAAAGAAACAAAAGTAGACCCGAATGTTTTCATCGAAACACTTCGTAAGATCAAAAACGCTAAGAGAAAAATACGTCGAGTTGAGATGGAGACTAAGCTGACAGCTACCGAAATGGTCTTCATTTTAGAAGAGGTCGAAAGAGCTTCCAGAATGAAAGAGACCGCTCAAAACGACCTTATTGAAGCAAACGTAAGACTCGTCGTGAGTATAGCAAAGCGCTATAATAATAGAGGTTTAGACTTCTTAGACCTGATCCAAGAAGGGAATACAGGCTTGATGAAAGCGGTCGACAAATACGATTATCGAAAAGGCTTTAAATTCAGCACCTACGCCACTTGGTGGATCAGACAGGCGATTACCAGAGCTATTGCAGATCAAGCGCGAACTATCCGTATTCCGGTACATATGATCGAGTCAATAAACAAGCTCAACCGTATGAGTCGCAGACTGATGCAAAAGCTTGGACGTGAGCCATACCCTGAAGAGTTAGCTGAAGCGCTTGACATCACTGTCGACAAGGTGAAGAGCATTCTTTCGATCTCTAAAGAGCCTGTCTCTCTTGATAAACCGATCGGGAATGACAGTGACGACAGTATTCTTGGTGACTTCATAGAGGATAAGAGTACTATCTCCCCTGAGAGGATGGCAGAACGCTCAATTTTAAGCAAGGTCGTCGACGAGGCGTTGAAGACCTTAACACCGCGTGAAGAGAGGGTTATTAGGCTCCGTTTTGGTATTGACGACGGGTATCACCGAACCCTTGAAGAGGTCGGTAATATTTTCAACGTTACTCGTGAGAGGATCCGTCAAATAGAAGATAAAGCTCTTCGCAAGCTTAAACATCCAACAAGAAGCGAAGGGTTTATGAAGATAATTAACAACTATAATATAAAATAACTGTTAAGCTCACACCCCATTACCCCATAGGTGTTAACCTATGTGTGAGCAACCAGTTACTCCGTAGTCTGCCCAGGGTCATCCCAGGGCTGGCTACGGTATTCTTTTTTACCCTCCTCTTAGTAGAGTGTAGGTTCTCTAACACATTTATTCTTGACAGATATACGTAGTTCGAACTTTTAGTTATAGAGATATATATTCGATATGGGGGCCTATAGCTCAGTTGGTAGAGCTTCCGGCTCATAACCGGACGGTCAGAGGTTCGACTCCTCTTGGGCCCACCACTTTTCTCCCCCAGCCTCTTTACGAGTCTTTATTTCACAGAAAACCGATAATACTAATCATATTCTATAGCAAGGGTTGGAACATCTCCGTCGTTGACAGCTATCTTTTAGTTTGACATAATTTTAACTTCAAAACTTATTGAAGGATAAGTAATAATACAGAGGAAACGTAATGTTCAGATTAGCAGATGAGCACTTGCAAGTTGCAATTGAGATAATTGAGCGAAACCGACATAAGAAGAGATGTAATAATTGTTATGACCGTGGCTATATCGGATACACCTTAGAAAACCAGGTGATCCCGTGTCACAAATGTGTTAACGAAGAAGAAGCTATGCAAGAGTGGAAAGAGTACGTCGCAACCGTGCCTGAGCTCAAAGAATACTATAGCGATATGTTTGAAGAAGAAGAAAAGGCTGATGAAAACAGCTAAGATAAAGATTCTGATTTAATTTCAATAGGAGAAGTTTTAATGTACAAACCTATAGACCTGAAAGAGAACAATTTTGAGTTCGAAAAGAAGATTAGAGAGTATTGGGAACAGAATAAAATAGCCTTAGAAAGTATGAACCCGACAGATGATAGACCTAAGTTTATCTTCTTCGAGGGACCACCTACCGCTAACGGCAAACCGGGCATACACCACGTTTTAGCCAGAACTATTAAAGATACCGTTTGTCGTTACAAAACGATGAAAGGGTTCGAAGTTAAGCGTAAAGCGGGATGGGATACACACGGTCTCCCAGTTGAGATCGAAGTTGAGAAAAAGTTAGGGTTAAAGGATAAGACTGAAGTCGAAAATTACGGTGTCGAAAAGTTTTGCACAAGGTGTCGCGAATCGGTCTTTAGCTATGAAAAAGAATGGCGTGAGATGACCGCTATGATGGGGTATTGGATCGACCTTGATAACCCATATATCACCCTTGAAAACAATTATATTGAGTCCGTATGGTGGATCTTAGACCAGTTTTGGAAAAAGGGCGTTATCTATCAAGGGCACCGCATCGCACCTTACTGTCCAAGCTGCGAAACTCCGCTTTCCAGCCACGAAGTAGCCCTTGGCTATAAAGATGTGGAAGACCCCTCTGTCTTCGTTAAGTTTAAAGCGGCAGATGAGGATAATACCTATTACTTGGCGTGGACAACTACCCCCTGGACACTTATCTCCAACGTCGCACTTGTCGTACATCCTGACGAAGTATACGTAAAAATTAGACATAACGATGAATACCTGTATCTTGGCAAGGAGCGACTCTCCATCATCGAAGGTGACTATGAAATTTTGGAAGAGCTTAAAGGGGAAGAGTTGGCCTATCGTGAGTACGAGCAGCTTTTCACCTTTATTCAGCCTGAAGAAAAGGCGTTTTTCGTCGCAACGGCAACTTACGTTACCACCGACGACGGTACCGGTATCGTACACACCGCCCCTGCATTTGGTCAAGAGGACTATAATACAGGCCAAAGATACGGATTGCCAGTCATCCAGCCGGTTGACGAACAAGGGAAGTTTACCGAGGAGATTACCGACTGGGCAGGGCTATTTGTCAAAGATGCAGACAGAGGAATCATTCGAAATCTTAATGAACGTGGACTCCTCTACAAGCGGATGCAAATTATGCACAGCTATCCGTTCTGCTGGCGTTGCGACTCCCCCCTCATCTATTTCGCCCGTTCATCCTGGTATGTCAGGACAAGTGAGTTTAAAGACTTGATGCTCGAGGAGAACCGTAAAATCAACTGGTATCCTCCATTTGTAGGCGAAAAAAGATTTGGTGAATGGCTCGAAAACAACGTTGACTGGGCTATAAGCCGTGACCGCTTTTGGGGTACTCCACTTAACATCTGGGTCTGCGATGACTGTGGACATAAAGAGTCAATCGGTTCAGTAAAAGAGCTGGTGGAGAAGGGCAAAATGAACGATGGGCAAGCGGTACCTGAGGGTATTGAATTGCACCGTCCTTACATCGACTACGTTGAGTTAGAGTGTCCGAAATGTAAGGCTAAGATGACCCGTACACCGGAGGTGTTAGACTGCTGGTTTGACAGTGGTGCAATGCCTTTTGCTCAATGGCACTATCCATTTGAAAACGAGGAGCGTTTTGACACAGAACTTTTCCCAGCTGACTTTATTAGTGAAGGTATCGATCAGACACGTGGTTGGTTCTACACACTTCTTGCGATTTCGGTAATTTTAAGGGGAGAGACGCCTTACAAAAACGTGCTTGTAAACGATATGGTACTCGATAAAAAAGGTCAAAAAATGAGTAAGAGTCGTGGCAACTCTGTTGACCCAGTAGAGCTTATGCACGAATACGGTGCTGATGCTATCCGCTGGTATTTATTGGCGGTAAGTCCACCTTGGGTGCCCACTAAGTTTGACCCTAAGGGGGTACAAGAGGTCGTCAGCAAGCTAATTGGAACCGTGAAAAACGTCTATTCCTTTTACGCCACTTATGCAAATATCGACGGTTTTAAGACAAGTGAGACTGAGGTCAACCCGGCCGACTTCACCGTGGAGCTCGATAGATGGATTGTCTCTCGCTTACACTCATTGGTAACCGATATTAACTATTATAACGAGCGCTACGAGCTTACCCGCTCCGTGAGAATGATCCAAGACTTCATTTTAGATGAAGTGAGTAATTGGTATGTGCGTCGTGCCAGAAGACGTTATTGGGAGATGAGTCTGACCAAGGATAAAGAGGATGCTTATAAAACACTATTCTACATCCTCGTCAATATCTGCAAGATTATCGCCCCGTTCACACCTTACTTGGCTGAAGAGATATATCGTAATCTCACAGGGGGCAAGAGCGTGCATTTAACTGAATATCCGAGAGCAAATCCGGACTATATCGACAAAAACTTAGAAGAAGAGATGGGTGTAGTCATAGACTTAGTATCGCTCGGCAGAACTGCCCGTAACACTTGCCAGATTAAGGTGCGACAAACATTACAGGCGATTTACGTTCCCGAAAAATATAAAGAGACCGTACTCAAAATGGAAGGGCTGATTAAAGAGGAGATCAACATTAAAGAGATTAGCTTTATCCAGAGCAGAGACCGATTAGTCCAGTATAAAATCAAGCCGAACTTCAAAACGATGGGACCGAAATATGGAAAGCATATGAAACAGATCTCGGCCAGATTAGAAGAGAGCGATGCTAACGCTTTAGTCGATCATCTTCAGAGTGGCGAAGCGTATTACCTTGATATTGAAGGGAATACGATAACCATCACAGAAGAAGATGTACTGGTAACTTTTGATAGCAAAGAGGGGTTTGTTTTCGAGACTATGAAAGATAAATACGTAGCGCTCGACATCAATCTCACACCTGAGCTCATCCAAGAAGGGTACGCACGTGAGATTGTAAACAAAGTTCAGTTTACCCGTAAAGAGCTTGATTTCGACATTATGGATAATATTGAGATAAAGTATTATAGTGATGACGAATTGGCTGAAGTGTTCGACAGCTTTGCTGAATACATAAAAAATGAGACCTTAGCCCTGAACATCGTCCGCCTAAGCGAACAGGAAGAAGGGGTTAAACTCATAGACATTAATGATAAAGAGGCACAGCTCGTTATCGTTCGACTTAAAACAGAGTAAATGAAATATAGATTTGAAGGGCAGGGGGTCGTCTCCCTGCCCGGTTCTAAATCTTTTGCTATCCGTTCGTTAATAATCTCATCCTTTCTAAATCAGCCGCTACTCCTTAAAAACTTTCCCAAATGTAACGACACTCTGACCTTAATTTCTGCACTCAAAGCGTTAGGTTTTTTATTTAGCTTCCCAAAAGATTCGGAGCTATTAGTCACTCCACCACATACAATTAACCTCTCTCCCAAGATTGAGATAGTTGACTCTGCAGCAGCTCTTAGGTTTCTTTTATTCCGCCTCTCCGGTATCAAAGAGATGCAGGCTGAAATATCTTTGAGTCCACAACTTAAGAAACGTCCAATTGAACCTTTGTTTGACATTATTCGCTCCTTAGGGGGGATTATCGAATGGAGTGGTGAAACTATAATCGTAAAGGGTACCACACCACTAACCTTAACCGCTAAAACTAAAAGCTTATTAACCCAATATCAACAGATCAGCAGCCAATTTCTTAGCGGCTTGCTACTCTCTTCCCCTCTTTTACAAAATGATGAGCTTAGCCTAACTATACCCCCATCACAGGTCTCTTTACCCTACTTAGATATTAGCCTGGCAATTATGAGAGATTTCGGACTGCTCTACAAACGAGAAGGGGATACCCTAACTTTGGATAAAAACGTTCGTGTTTATAAGAGCCCCAAGGTGTACACCATAGAGCCTGACTACTCCTCTGCTTGCTATTTCTGGGCTTTAGGGGCGTTGAGTGCGAATTATGTCGGGGTTGAAGTGAATAAATATTGCTCGGTGCAGGGCGATTTTCAGTTTCTGTCTATTTTAGAAGAGATGGGCGCTGAGGTAGAGTATGCAGACGGGTTTATAAGCGTCAAAAGCGGCGAACTGAAGGGGATAAAGCGCTCTATGTCTGATATGCCTGATCAAGTCCCTACGTTAGCTGTATTGGCTCTTTTTGCCGAATCGACTACTCAGCTATATAACATAGATTTTTTAAGATTTAAAGAAAGCGATCGAATTGACTCCATAATAAAAGGGCTGAGCAAGCTCAGCCCTAAATCAAATTACTCTAAAGGTGTGTTAACTATTTATCCACTGGAAAAAAGACCGTCGAAGACTACCCTCAACTGCTACCAAGATCATAGGCTCGTAATGGCCTTTTCGATCCTTTCTTCTATTTTCCCAGAAGTGCGAATTGACGACTCATCTGCAGTCGCGAAGTCTTTTCCTAACTTCTTTTTAGAGCTTAGCAAACTCACCCTCTTATCTTAGAAGAATCATCTTCTTTATCTGGCGATACCCATCGTCAGTAGTTAATCGGTAAAAGTAGACTCCAGAAGTAGCGTTCTTATTCGAGCCTTCGGCTCTACCGTCCCAGTTTATTTGGTATTTACCCTTATTCAGATCTTTATCGAGGAGTGTCGCCACTCTCTGTCCTTTGATATTAAACACATCTATACGAGTTTTAGTCGGCTTACCGATGGTGAATGGGATTACCGTGCCGATATTACGGCTGACTCCGCTCTGCGTGTAGAATGGATTCGGAAAGTTACCTTTTAGCTCTGTGACTAATGGTAGCTCCTCTTCGACGCTGGCCACAGATTTATTGGTAATGACTATGGAACCTTTCATCTTTGCTGCTGAAGGTGTATACTCAAACTCCTCTTCTTCGGACAAAACTACGTGTAGCTCGTCAGTTATTAAAACTACTTTATAGTTTTCAGGCAAGTTAGAGCCTTTAATGCTGAAGTAAAGAGGGGCGTCACCGAGATAGTGCTCACTAACAAATGGGTATGTAATGTCGGTCTCTCCATTTTCTGCGAGTGTATCCTTTTTCAGTTTCCTGTGCAGTTTCAAGTTTTCCCTTTCACCCTCTATGTATAATTCAAAGAGGGTAAGCGGCCTTGCAGGTGGTTTTAATAGGTCGTACTGGTAGTTATAAGTATCATCCCCAGCCTCTACGCTTCCTAAAACAATTTCATCTTTCAGAATTCCGTCATCCCGCATAACGACACTAACCTTCCATTCAGACTCAATCTCTTCGGCCTCTTCGTTATCCGCAAAGGGGTCTATTATTATGGAAAGATCGCTTTGATTAGCGTATATCCAAAACGCTTCACAAGCTTCGACTGTTTCTATTATCTGTAGTTGATTATTCTTTATTCCAAAGATACCTCTACCTATTAGGTTCGATTCAACTGCATCTTTATAAGACCGGGTATCTCTTCCGTAAGAGGCAAAGGATAAGTCTTTTACATTGAGAGGAATGGCATATGGATTACCTATAAGGTTCCACCCCTCCGATAGATTCAGAGTTAGGTAATCATCATATTCCATAAACGGATCTTCCAGCGTAACCTTAAACTCTCTCGACATATACACCAAATATCCCTCTTCACACAAGAACTCATTTACTTCGGTGTAGTCTCCATCTTTATAGCTGAACAAACTTGCATATACGCCGAAATACTTTCTAATTTTAGCGTGATCCCAAGCTTCCGGATTAAACGGATTTGCCTTAAGATGCCAGCCTACCTCATTATCGAGTGTGATTTTGTAGGGAGCTATACCGATATGGTAATCTGAATATGATTCTATCACTTCATCTAATATCGTTTTAGCGTAGAGTAGGAATCGCCCTTTAATTATGTTTGAGCTATCGGGTATATACCAATCAAAAGTACCCGATTCCGGATCAAGATCGCTACCTAAAGATATTCTGTTTTCACCGTCTGTAAAGTAGAGGTCTATGCTGGATAAGACTTTATCAACTCCATCCATATTCCATTCAACGGTGCAAATATCGCGCCCTTTATAGAGTCTATCCTTGCCGTTAACAAACGAAACTTCTGGCTTCAGATTTCCCCAGAGTAGCCAATAGATCTTATTGTTAGTGGTCTGGATGTGTTTCACAGCATTTTGCTTAAGATCGACGATCTCCTCTGTATCGGGATCGTAAAGATGGAGATCCCCTTCAATATCTTCAGGGTCATCATCAAGATATAGTTCAAATATTTGATTAAAGGCGTTGGTCGATACTTGTACCGTCCATGCTTTAACCCCCTTATTGGGATCAAACTGTGCTCTCACATCTCGTTGCAAGAAACGTTTGTTCCCCCAAGTAGGGTGTAGTGAACAAATACCGGGATTCTTATCGAAGTTTTTGATATAATCAAAGCCCTCATCAAATAGGTCGGTAGCATCCACGTCAGTTCCAAAACCAAAGTAGTCTATCGGATTACCCGCTTCGTCTCTTATACCGACGTGAAAAGTACTCTCAAATGTAGCGGATAAAACCTGATCGTATTCAACCTCCCAGCCTAACATCTCTACGCCAGATATTTTGTATTTATATTGAACCCCCAACTCGACGTTATAATCTTTGAAACGGTAGATCCAACTTGGACCTGGAACCCCTTTAAGCTCTGGATAGACTCCCCAGCCAGCTATAGTTGTGTACTCTTCAGAATCGCCTATCGCTCTTTTGACAATAAATCCATCTACATCATACTGTGCACCTGTTTTCCAATATAGCTCAATATAGTCATAATTCACTGCAATCGAAGCCTCATCATAGGTCACTGGCTGGTGCCTAAAGAGCTGCAACTCTTTCGAATAGTTATTATGTTTATCTTTAGCTCTTAGTACGAAATATTGCTGTCGATACCTGGGAACCGGAACTTCTAACTCGGTACAATCCTGAAGTGCTAAGATCGGTTCGTTATTTCGAGAGTATTGAGGATTTTTTTCTAAATCAGGGGGGATAGTCCCATAAAAAATCTCATAAGTATCAAAGTCATAATCATAGCTTCTATCCCATTTAAGCATTACAGCATGCTCTGTATCATACTCTATCCAAAAGTTTTGAGGATCTGTAGGTGGTGTACCGTTGTCCAACTCTAAAGCTTCTGGGATTATTTTTGTCATAGCATCAATCCAAGGTGTATAGAAAGTAATCGCATTGCTATAGTAATTTCCCGTATCCCAGCTATCGGTATCATCATCGTATCCGTAGAACCATTTGAAGTTACCTTCGGTCTGTTCGTATACTATTGGGAGCTCTCGAAGCTCGATATGGAAAAAGGGGCTGAATACGTCATAGATGTTCCAGCCATTATTCGAATAATGCATCTGTTTATTTGCTATTGCACTTGCTAAGAAAACATCATTGTCAATTTCTAATAACTCATCCCCATATTTGTAGTAAGCGTTCCTATCCTTCCCTGCCAGGACTGAATAATAGTCTGTAACCAGTACTTCCTTATGACTACCAATCGTATTAGCCTCTAAGACAACGTAAGGGGTTTTATTGATCATATCGTTGAAGTTGCCGCTCATATCATGAGCAGGCAGCCCTGTATAGTAATCGTCTCCCCAACGATCCATAGCTGAGATATGGATAGATGTATTACCCGGATGAGTGTGGTCATAGCTATGAACCTGGATCGAAAGCTCTCTCCGTCCATACTTAGAGCGTATTTGATTGCAAGCCGCCTCATACACCGTATTGAAAGGATGATTTAGATTTCTTGAAGGATCGCTGAGCGACTTTCCGTTCTCATACTTTTCCTCTTCCTTCTCCTTTTTCCATATAAATTCACGTCCTACTGCGTTAAACATCAGGTAACGGGCATTCCATTCTTGGAAAGCGATGGTAGCAATTGGAATCGAAATAAAGTCGTCTCCTGAGTGGGCTACATTGACGATTACCGGCATATCTGATAAGGGATCGACTATATACAATCCCCAGGCATAATCAAAACCACCTTTTTGATGCATTTCAGGATGGTCAGGGTAGCCGTTATCATCAAAATATATATCGTTTAACTTCTCTCTTAGTATGTAGTAAGTTCGGTCGGTATCAGTATCTTCGAACTCTACTATTTCGTAAGGGTATCCATGTTCAGCAATGGCAGATTCAGCGTTAGTAAAGTCGCCGTTAAGAAAATTGTGTACCACTATACTCCATTTTTGGAGCTCCCCTTCATCTGGTAGGATAAAATCGCCGAAGCCCCAGGTTTGCCTATTCCACGGCGCATAAATATTATAATCCTCAATCTGTATCCCTTCAGTGATATGGCTTACCCAGTTGTCGTACGCTGTATCCTCTGTCGAGCCGTAAACAAAATCACGCAAAGATGCTCTCTCATAGACGACCCCCGATAACGAACACATCAACAGCATAAACATGCTAAATATCAGTACCTTTCTCATTCCCCACCTCCTATAATTAGAGTCAAAACATCGATTTCCATTACTATTATAACTGTGCAAGCCAGTATCCTTTTATGGGTAACACCCCCTACTTGAATGGAGTTTGTTGAGCGATAATCCCGATCAAAGTAGGGGGCATACAAACCAGCTTGACATTGCTACTTCAGTAGCAACATTTTCTTTATTTCAGAATACCCACTCTCTGTTGTCAACTTATAAAAATAGACACCTGCTGAGGTCTGGCGATTATATGTGTCTCTGCCATCCCACACCACTTGGTGGTAACCACTCTCCAATTTATCATTAAGGAGTGTCGCCACTCTCTGTCCTTTGATATTAAACACATCTATACGGGCTTTAGTCGGCTTCTCTATATTGAAAGGAATAACGGTTCCGACGCTTCGTTCCGCCCCTGAGATAAAGAATGGGTTCGGGAAGTTATTATAGAGTATCTCAGGTGTAGGTATATTGGACTCAGCGCTTGTGATAGTGCCATTAGTTAACATAATCTGCCCTACTATAAGACCGCTTTGAGGTATTAAATCAGCTTGATAAGCCTCAGATATTTCAACAGCTTCTCCATCTACAATAAGCGCAACTTTATACCCCTCGGGAATATTGTTGGATAGAATGGAGAAACCAACCGGTTTATCATCCGCCTCTGTTTCGAGAATAAAATCCCAGTAGACTTCGTCAGCATGCTCCATCCTCAACTCCCTTTTCAGATTAGAATAAAGACGCTCAAAGGGGTACTCTTCGGAGTCCGGTCTAAGATATAAATCGAACTTAGATAACGGCTTTCTTGATGGCTTCGGCAAGTCATAAAGAACGTTGTAAGATTCGTCGGTGTAAGGAGCATAACCGATAACAACCTCATCATTCAAATGCCCCTCTTTGTTGGCAACGACTTTAACGGTCCACTCCGGCTTAATCGGCACATAGTCATCATTTTGGTTCAGCACTTTATAACGGATAGCCAAAGCATCTGTGTTGGAATATATCCAATAGCCTTCTCCTGCTTTAATAGTCTCTACAGGAGCGTAACAGTTGTTTTTAGCTCCGAAGACTACAGGGAGAATCATAGAAGCTCTGATAGCTTCAAAGTATGTATACTCTTTCTGGCTCTTGAAAAAAGTGAGGTCTTGAACCCTAAGGTCTACACAATATGGATTTGACAGCAAATTCCACCCTTTGCTCGCAATCTGATTAACGTTATTCTTTTGAACAGGACCCTCTACCACTGTCTCAAAGTCTTCTGGCATATAGACCCAATACCCTCTATCATATGCGAATGAGGTAGACTCAATAAAAGAGTCTGTAGTGTTTGCATATCTATACATCTTTACTTTATCGCCGAAATAAGTCTTACCAGGCTCTTGGTATGTTGTGTGTGGATTAGCCTTTAGGTGCCAACCTGCTACGTTGGAAAACTCAATTTCATTCGGCGCTACACCTATACTATACGGTGAGTAAAAATCAAAGTATTCAGAGTCAGAAATGTGAGCCCTAACGACTAACTTCGCGCCGGCAAGCGGCATCTCTTCAGAGACTGTCCAGTCGTATCTATTTCTTGTAGGCTCTAACGATTCTGCTATCTGAAAATAATCGTTCCCATCGGTTAACAGCAGCTCTATTTCTTTGATCAGCATACCGTTTTCAATACTCCAAACAGGGCTGAAAGTCTCACCCGGTGAATAAAACTTATTGTCTGCAGTTGCTACTGTTATGCGTGGTGGCACTTTACCCATATAGAGGTAGAACAGCTTTTCTTCAGTATTTGACGGTATATACCGGCAAGTCTCTTCAGTTAAATCCCAAGCTTTTTTAGTATCAGCGTCTATCAGGAATAGAGGCCCATATTCTTCTGGATACCCCCTTACCAAAGAGATTGTGAATTCCTTCCCTACCTCACTCGTTTCAACCAACAGATTCCAGACTCTAAAAGTTGTGAGCGGATCAAAATGGGCATAAATATCGGTAGACATATGTTTCAGCTCTTCAGGCCAAAAGGGGTGATTAAAGGCACCTATAATGTAAGGGGCTCCTTCTATCTCTTCGGCAATCTCGTCGAATAAATAGTCAAATTCATCAGTCGCTGCCCGATTAAAGCCAAAATGCGCTTGGCTGGAAATCGAGCCTGTATCGTTATTTATAGATATCGTGTATATTTTCTCTGGCTCAGCTCTATGAATCAGCGGATAAAAATACTCTTCTTGTCGCAGATTAACTATTGAGAGACGATAATCATAAGCAACACCATTTCCAACCTCTTTATCCTCATAGCTGAACGTGTGTTCCTGCTCTTCAGGCTCCCTTAAAGACTCATCCTCTTCCCAGCTACTAACCAGGACAAAGTCATCTAAATCTACAACTGAACGCCATAGATTAAAACCGGCTAAATTATTATGCGTCACGACGCCCCACTCCAGCTCAACGATTTCATCTCGACCTATAGCGTTAAAGTTAACTATGTTAACCTCGTCACAATAGCGGGTAACCTCGTTAGAGAGCTCTGTATAATTACCGTTTAGGTCTCTTGCTCTTATTCTGAAGTAGTATTGCTGATCATCCGGCATTTTGTTCACCACAACCGAGTTAGTTGCTTGGCAAGCGAGAACCGGGATATCCTTTTCATCAAAGAAACTGGTCTCATCAGAGATATTAGGTTCTGTGGAATAATAGATCTCGTAGCTATCAAAGTCGAAGGCGAAGCTCCGCTCCCATTCAAGATAAACAGCCCCTTCGTCAAAACTTGCAGATAACAACTCTGTAGGTGGGGTTGGATCTTGATAGTCGTTTAGCTCTAACACAACAGGAAATATCTCGTTGAAAGCGACCATCCACGGACGGTAGAATTGAAACATACGCTCGAAGTATTTACTCTTATCCCAGCTCTTTGTTTCGGCGTCATAGCCATAAAACCAATCGTAAGACTCATCTGTCTTGGGATAGCAGCGGGGTAGTTCGTCCAGCTCTATGTGGAAAAATGGGTTGTAAGTGCCGTGTAGATTAGTCCCCTCGTTTGAGTATAACATCTGTTGATTAGTCTTAAATGAAGCCAAGGAAACCTCGTTTGAAATAGGTAAAAGCTCGCCATTGTTATTGTAATACATTCCGTGCTCGGAATAATTCACCGCATAGTAATCGGTGACTAAAATTTCTTCGTGAAGCCCAATCGTATTCGCTGGATGAATAACGTAAGGTGAGAAGTTGATCAAGTCTCGATAGTTACCGCTCAAATCCCTTGAAGGGAGGCTCGTGAATGTGTGGTCAGGACCAGTAGAAGAAATTTGAAGAGGAAATAAGCCCATATGAGTTCGGTCAAAACTATGAAGCTGCACAGATAGCTCTCTACGATTAAATTTCTCTCTTACACTGTCGCAAACAGCCTGATAGCCACGGTTAAAAGCGTGATCCGTATTACGTGATGGATCACTCAGCGACTTTGAGTTAAAATAAGGTGGCTCGTTCGTCCAAAGTACCTCTCGTCCTACACCACTAACCATAAAAAACCGAGCATTCCACATTTGAAAAGCATCAGCTGCAAACGGTGGAGCAATAAAGTCGTCATTCGGATGCACCACGTTTACAATTAAAGGTATGTTTGATGAAGGATCTATAACATAAATTCCCCATCCATAATCAAAACTACCGATTTGATGTAGCTCTGGGTTATCTGGGAAGCCGTTATCATCAAAATATTCTAAGTTAAGTAACTCTCGTAACATATAATAAGTACGATCAGTGTCTGTATCATTGAACCGGACTATCTCGTAAGGGAAACCCTCATCTCGAATTAAGCCTTCAGCCTCCTCATACTGCTCGTTTGCAAAGTAAGCTACTACCTGTTTCCACTTCAAGCCCTCAGAATTATTTGCTTTTTTAAAACTGCCAAAACCAGGCTTCTGTTTGTCCCAAGGTGGATATTGATTGAAACCAGGTTGTGCTACACCCTCAATTACATGGCTCACCCAATTGTCGTATGCAGTATGCTCAGTA
>JAJBBL010000222.1 GCA_020532365.1 Candidatus Cloacimonadota bacterium
AAGAGGTTGTTCCAGCGTAGAAGTAGGGCTTTCCACCATTGAAGAGGCCAAGAAAGATGGGGCTATCGCTCTGTTTGGCGAGAAATATGACGATACCGTTCGGACTATCAAGATAGGTGGATACTCTTATGAGTTGTGTGGTGGTACACACCTTAGCAATACAGGCGAAATAGGAAGTTTCAAGATTATATCTGAGTCTGCAATAGCGTCGGGTGTAAGAAGAATAGAGGCTATCACCGGTCCTTACGTAGAAGAGTTTAATAAGAAAAATGAGAAAGAGCTTAGCTTTATCGCTAAACAGCTTGGTGTGCCGGAAAACCAAATTACCGATAAAATTGCCCGAATGATAGAAGAAAATAGAATGCTTAATAAACAGATAGAAGGGTATGAACAGCAGTCTGCCAACAAGGAGTTGGACGATATCTTGGGCAGAATAATCGATATTAATGGGGTACAGCTCGCCATCGGAAAGATTAACGCTAAAGATAACAATGCGCTCAGAGCTTACGGCGATAACCTCAGGGATAGACTTCAAAATGGTATTGGAGTCTTGGGTAGCGTTATTGACGGTAAAGCCTCGCTACTCGTAGTTGTTTCCAAGAATTTAACAAAGCATATCAAAGCGGGTGAGCTAATCTCAAAGTTGGCTGTAATTGTTAACGGTAGAGGTGGTGGCAGACCTGATATGGCGATGGCTGGCGGGAAAGACTACAGTAAGATTAAAGACGCTTTTGAAGAGGCGAAAGTGCTTGTACAGCAGACTTTAGAAAACTATAAGGTGGAGTAATAGCTGTGAGAATACTTATAATGCGTTTCAGCTCCATAGGGGATATTGTCTTAACAGAACCGGTCTCAAGACTACTTAAAGAAGAGTACCCCGATTCAACGATTGATTTTTTGACGAAGCCACAGTTTGAAAGTGTCGCTAAATATTTCTATGGGGTGGACAACATTGTCACAGGTGAGGATATCTCTGATCTTCACAAAAAACTAAAAGATAAGTCGTACGATATAGTGATAGACCTTCACGGTAAGCTGAGGAGCATTATCTTGAAGAGGCTTCTTAAATCAAAGAAAGTGTTAACTTATAAAAAACACCATATCCTCCGCCGACTACTTACTAAAGGTATTGTTAACAAACAAATGCCGTACACAGCTGAGCAGTATACAAAGCCGTTAGCTAAGCTTAATATAGAACTCTCTACAAAAGATATCATCCCGAGCCTGAACATTCCGGTGAACTACACTAACCCTTATATTGAAGAGTTAAAAAAGATGAGCTTGGAGATGAAAAAGACTATAGCTGTCTTTCCAGGTGCCTTACACAAAACAAAACAGTACCCGGTGGAGCAGTTAGCTGAAGCTATCAACGCCTTAAGCGTAAATGAAAATTACGCTTTTTATCTGCTTGGCTCTAAAGCTGAGATAGGGCTTACTGAGTCTTTACAATCTCTTTTGGGGGTGAAGGCTACTAACTGGTGTGGAAGGCTATCGATGGAAGAGTTAATTCCTGTAATAGGTAGGTTTTCGTTGGTGATTTCAAATGATAGCGGCCCGATGCATATCGCTGCCGCATTGAAGGTTAAGCAGGTGGCGATCTTTGGTTCTACACACCCTGTGCTCGGTTTTTCACCTTTGAACCCTAACGCAATAGTGGTGCAAAAAGAGATACCTTGTAGGCCTTGCACATTGCATGGTGAGGCTAAATGTCCTAAAAAGCATTTCAATTGTATGACAAAACTACATCCTGAGAAGGTAGTTAAGGCTGTCTTAAAATTGGTGGCAGATAAGGTAGAATAACCACTTTTAAATCTTAAGCAATAAAAAAGGGAAGTAAGCTTTTTAATGACTCACTTCCCTTAAGAGCTAAGTTTTTATCTATTCTTTTTGATAGTTAATCCTCTCTACTATACAGTAAATCGCCGGGATAATAAACAGCGTAAATACTGTTGCGGTTGTCAAACCACCAATAATAGTCAACGCCATAGGTATTTTAAACTCAGCCCCTTCAGCGGTATCTAACGCCATCGGGAGCATACCCATAACTGTGGTGAGTGTTGTAATGAGGACAGGTCTAAGCCTATCGGCTCCGGCTTGTAATACGGCTTGCTTTTTATCAACACCATCTTCACGTAGTTGATTAATGTGGTCAATGAGGATGATTCCATTGTTAACTACAATTCCGGCGAGTACAATACCCCCGACAAAGCTGGCCACTGATAAGGTAACCCCTGACAAGAAGAGTGCCCACATAACACCGATAGCAGCGAGTGGCATAGTAAACATAACGATGAACGGTTGTTTGAGAGATTCAAACTGTGATGCCATCACTAAGTATACGAGCACGACAGCCAAAATTAGGGCTGAAGCGAGAGTTTTAAACGCATCTTGCATATCTTTGTAAGAGCCACCAAACACGACGGTATAGCCACTTGGCAACAAGTCAATAATATCTTGTATCTCTTTCTTCACTTCGCTAACGGTACCACCGATGTCATTAGTACCAACAATACTTGCGGAGATCAATACTTTTCTGACCTGATCCTCTCTTTGAATACTGATAGGCCCTTCTTTGTATTCGATCATTGCAATTTGGCTAAGTGGGACCATAACACCCATTGGTGATAGGACATTGATTTGAAGAATATCCTGTTCTGTTCGACGAAACTCCTCAGCGAGACGTACCCTGATATCAATCTCTTCTCCACCGTGACGATAGATACCGGATAAAGTGCCCAAGCTTGACGTGTTTATGGCTGCTGCCACCTGGGCGGTGGTAAGTCCGTAGCTATGCGCTTTAGCTTTATCAATTCGGATATGAGCTTGCCATTTTTTGTCTTCAATCGAGTTGGAAACTTCATCAATGTACTCCATACCGGTAATACGTTCTTCTATAGCACTGGCAATTCTTGAAAGCTCTTCAAGGTCTTTACCAAATATCTTGATTTGAACAGGGTCACTACCACTTCCCATCATTTGGGCAGGTGACATAAATGTGACAGAGGAGCCTTCGATTTCGGGTAGCTGTGAGCGGATAGTTTCTCTAATCTGATCGTAGCTCATCTTTCGCTCTTTAAGGTCTTTGAGTCGACCTATTATTTGCGCATCGTTGACGTCTTTCGGATTAGACGCGTCACCACCACCTTCTCCAACGGAACCTATCATTGACATTACATTGGTAATCCCTTCAGTGCTGACAAAGATCGCTTCAATTTGTTGGACTACTGCATCTGTTTCTTCAATTGTAGTGCCAATCGGTAGCTTGATATCCATCATTATAAAAGGGGTATCTCCGTCGGGCATAAAGTCAGTTCCTATGAAGAATAGTAGGGATATAGAGATAATGAAGAGAACAGCGACACTTGTTAGGCTTGTCTTTTTATGGGTGAGTACCCAGTCTAAAATCTTAGTATACCTGTTTCTAAATCCCTCATAAAACTTTCTGCTTTTTTCTGGATTAGTGTTTATATCGGTGTTTTTCTTAAATAAATAAGAGGCTATAACCGGAATTATCGTGAGTGCTACAAAGAGAGAGGCAAATAATGAGAAAGCAACCGTTAAAGCAAGCCCTCTGACCAATACACCTGTAATGCCCTCACTGAAAACCATGGGGAAGAAAACTGCTACAGTAGTCAAGGTCGAAGCCGTTATTGCCATACCGACTTCAGAGGTACCCTCTCTTGCGGCTGTGATTCTATCTTTACCCATTTCGAGATGTCGGAAAATGTTTTCAATAACTACAATTGAGTTGTCAACCAACATACCGACACCAAGTGCCAAACCACCTATGGTCATTAAGTTTAAGCTAAATCTGGCTAAATACATTGAGATAAAAGTGGCTATTACGGAGATTGGAATTGCAAGCGAAATAGCAAAGGTAGGACGCCAGTCCCTCAAGAAAAGGAACATAATACCGATAGCTAAGAGAGCCCCGATAATAAGATTAGAAGCGGCACCACTCGTTACTTTTTTTATGGGGAGTCCTAAGTCCATTATTTCGTGGAATTGGACTTGGCCACCGTAAGTATCCTCAATTAAGGTCATTTCTTCTTTAATAACTTTAGATACTTGTAAGGTGTTGGCACCTGATTCCTTAGAGACCATAAAGTAAGCAGTTGGTTGTTGATTAGTTCTGATACTGTAACGTTTCTCTTTCATCTCGTCAACTACAGTAGCGACGTCTTTAATGTAAATCGACTCGCCGGTAGGCAGTAGTCTTATCGGCGTATTTTCGATGTCTTCAAGAGATTCATATTGGGCAACAGTTCTCAGTAAAAACTCTGATTTACCGTCTTTGATATGCCCAGCTGCTACGTTCATATTGTTCATAGCAATCGCTTGAACTACTTCGCTAATCGAAATTTGATGAAAATCTAATCTGTTTTTGTCGACTATGATTTGTTTTTCTATCTCATCACCACCGACAACTTGTACCGAAGCAACACCCTTCAATTGGGTCAACCTGTTTGAGATTTCATCATCGAGTATTTTTCTAAGTTCATAACTATTCATATTTCCAGTCACGCCGTAACTCAATACTGGCATCTGGGAAAGGTTGAATTTGTAGACGAGAGGCTTTGTAGCGTCTTGTGGTAGATACCTTGTAATTTGGTCAAGAACATCTCTCAAATCTTGGGCAGCAAAATCGAGGTTAACACCCCAGTTGAACTCTACAGTGACCAGCGATAGGTTTTCAGAGCTTTGAGAGTTAACAGATTTAATATCCTTAACTGAAGCAATAGCTTGCTCTATAGGTCTTGTCAAGCTCTCTTCTATGTCTTCGGATGACGCCCCCTGATAAGATGAAATGATAGAGATTATCGGATAATCCATATCGGGAAGCATTTCTAACCCAAGCCGTGTAAAGGACATTCCGCCTAAGATGACAATCAGGACGGTGAGCATCATAACAGTGACGCGCTTTCTGATTGAAAAGTTTGGTAATAGCATTTTATATCCTCAAATTTGTTTGTGTGATTAAGGGTTTATAGCAGTGTAACAACAAATTACGCTCTAATTGACTAAATCTGCTCAACTATATGTACTGGATAGTTGTTAATAAGTCCAATATTACCTGTGGTGATAACAGCTTCTCCCTGTTTAAGACCCGAAAGTATTTCAAGCTCATCATTGTTGATAAGCCCTATCTTTATCTCTCTGAGTTGGGAATATCCATTTTCGACTACAAAGACGTGTTTGCCGTTGATTAAAGCTGTTTTGGGTATTACAAGCGTATTTCTGGAATTCTGAAGCTCTATGTCTATTTTTGCATACTGATTATGTTTTAATAGGTTGTTCTGCTCGTTAACCAATACTTCGCAAAGAAATCTACCACTCATCATATCCGCTTCAGGTGATATAAAGTTGATTTTACCAGTAAAAACTTTGTCGGGGTAAGTATCTACCTTGACTCTGGCAGTTGCTCCGATCTTAGCTTTAATGTAATCTCTGTCAGAAAGGTATGTTTTGATGTAAGTTCTGCCTGGAGCGATAAGCCTTACTAATGCTTGTTGCGTCATAGGTGTATAAGCTTCTCCTTCTTTTAAAGCGATAACTGCTATTTTGCCATCAAAAGGTGCTTTAACTATAATATTTTCTTTCACAAACTCATAATTTGCTTTGGCTATTTCAAATCCCATTGAGATCTCTTCAAATGTCTTTAAGTCGATTACATTGCTCTCATAAAGCTCTTTGGAACGAGATAGGTTTCTCTCAAGGTTAAGATATTGTTGCTCTGCCTGAACCAGTTGAGTGTTTTGAAACTCGAGTATGACGTCACCTTCTTTTACTGCATCCCCCTCTTTAAAGTTAATCTTTTCAATCTTTGCAGGTAAGGAAGGGTTAATGTTGATGTATTCAGCTGCTTCAATACGGCCAGAGGTGTTGAGTATTACAGCAATATCTTTTTTCTCTACTTGGGCTACACGTACGTTTCTTTTAGCAATAACAGCCTGAGAGGATCCCCCCGTTTGAGGTTTCTCAGATTGGCAACCCATAACGATAAGTAAGATGAATAGCAAGGGTATCCAAGTCTTTAATCTCTTATTCATTTTATCTCCTGAAAAGTGATATATTTTTCTAATTCATATTTTGTGGTGAGATAGGCGTAGTAGGCAGAGATAAGCTCGATTTCTCCACTGAAAATAAGCGCTTCAGCATCTAAAAGTGAACTACTCGTAGCCATATCCTGCTCATACAAGGTATTTAGGATCTTATAGTTTTCACTTGCGTATTCAAAAGCTGTCTTCATATTCTCTACGTTCATTGCGGCTAAAGTCATTTCTCTGGAAAGCCGCTTTGTCTCACGCTGATAATGTTCGTTGGCGGTGGCGCTAAGTAACTGTGTACGCCTTAATTCAGCGTTAGCTTTACTATACTCTGCAACGTTCTTGCCACCTTGAAATAAGGGGAAAGATAAGACTGCTGCTAAATTCCAGTTCTTGTCACCAGAAAAGTTTAACTTGTCATCGTTTTCAAACTCATAACTGAATTGTACTGCAAGGTTAGGTAAGAAACTACCGCCAGCAATTCTTCGGTTAGTCTTCAGCATTTTTTCAGACAACTCTAAGTTCTTTAACTGAGGGTTATCTGAGAGAAGCTTTGTGAGATTTCCAGTTAAATAGTTTTCCAACTCAGTCTCACTCATTGCAGCTATATCTAATATTTCGTCTTCAAGTTGCTTGTAGTCAATCTTTTGTGGAAGATAGAGTAACTCATTAAATCCCATAAAGTTGTTGTAGATTTCAATAAGCGAGATTAGGTTGAAGTCGAGTCCTTTGAGTGTTTTCTGATACTCTTTAACTCGTACTTGCCACTGCAGATAGTCAGCCTTGTTAGCCATTCCGAGCTCTTTCTGGAGCTCTATCTGTTTGAGTTTTGTCTCAGCTGACTGAATACTCTTACCTACAAGTTCCTGCATATCCTGTAATTTGAGAATGTTTAGATAAATTGTAGCAAGTTGAAACCTGATTTCATTTTGTTTGTTTTGGCTATTGTTTTCGGATAGCTGACGGTTGTATCGTGCAATCTGAAAGCCATTATAGATCTTGCCCCCAACAAATATAGGTTGTGATGCAGTTAGTCCTGTTTTATATGAGGTCTGAGGCATTCCTCCCATCGAAAATGGAATAAAATCGCCAGTAGGCATCCCAGAAGAGCCTAAAACAGGTATGAAATGTAGCTCGTTAGCCTTCTTAAATGTGTCATCATCAAGCCTCACCATCATAGCGCTGAAAGCTACTTGTGGTAGAAAGTTGGAAAAAGCAGCTCTTTGTTGCCAATTGGCGATTTCAATAGCGGCCTTTTCACCCTGTACCTCTTTGTTGTTCTCAAGGGCAAGGGTGATACTCTCATCAAGGTCTAAAGTGACTACAGTGGAATGCAATAGCACGTTTAGTACCAATAGGGCTAATATTCCCAGTGTTTTCCGAGTCATAGATATACTCCAAGCAGTTGTAGTTTTATTGTTAAACGGTCGCTTAATTGTTTCGTTACATAAAGTTTCCATTCATAACACAATGATCCTTTATGCTTTCTTTCTGTAAAGACATTTCTTCTGATGATTGGAAATCGATTCTCTCAAAAACGAGTTCTAAGATGCTAATTTGAGCCTTCAATTGAAATGTAGCGTACGTTGTTAGCAATATGTCAGGACTACCCGACTAAAGTCTAAACTGATGTGATAACAATAGTTATGGCGTTGGAATGAGCTTTAAGAGGGGAAATTAGGTAATCAGCTCAACGGTATTTATTGGGATCAATATTGTACTTATTAAAGCGATCATAAAGGTTCTGACGCTTTATACCTGATGCTTCAGCTGCCTTGGTAACATCTCCTTTGTGTTTTGTCAATAACTCTTCAACATATTTTCTGTCAAAAAGATCGCGTGCTTCAAAATAGGGGAGGTGTAGTAATCTCATATCGGTATTATCGTTAGACCCAGCTGTAGAGTTCAGGATGCTGGCAGGGAGGTCTTCAGGGAGGATAATGTTGTGTCTCGTCATTATAACAGAGTGTTCAATAGCATTTTTTAGCTCTCTAACATTGCCTTTCCACTCATAGTTGATTAGGACTGATAAGGCGGCTTCCGATATTTTAATCACCGGCTTATTGTGCTTTTTTGAGTGCTCTTTAGTGAACTCTTGAGCCAAAAGTAGGATGTCGCCGGATCGCTCTCTTAAGGGTGGTATATGTAAATTAACGACGTTAATACGGTAGAACAAGTCTTCACGGAAATTACCATTTTTGACCTCGCTTTCAATGTCTTTATTAGATGCGGTGATAATTCTTACGTCGACGCTAATATCGGTGTCTCCACCGACTTGGCGTATAACACCCTTTTCCAGTACTCTAAGTAGTTTGATTTGGAAAGCGGGGGAGGTCTCGGTAAGTTCGTCTAAGAAAAGAGTACCCCCATTTGCTTCTTGAAAGTATCCAATTTTATCTCTAATGGCGTCTGTAAAGGAGCCTTTTTTGTGACCAAACAGAGTGCTCTCCAAGAGTGTTTCAGGTAAACTACCACAGTTAACAGCGACAAATCTCTTATCTTTTCTTTTACTGTTTTTCCAAATCAGGTCAGCAAATAACTCTTTACCGACCCCTGTCTCACCAGTTATCATAACGGTAGTGTCGAGCGGAGCTATCAGGTTAACTTTTTCCATCAGTTTTTGTATTTCAATGCTGTTTCCCACAATATTAGACCTTTCAAAGTCGTCCGAAAGCCTCTTCCTAAGTCGTGCTATTTCTTCACTTTGCCAGTGTAGTTTCATAATACGATCTATGGTAAGGTTCATAATTTCATGGTCTTCTACAGGCTTTTCGATAAAGTCTTCAGCACCGTTTTTAATAGCTTCAACTGCAGTTTTAATTGAGGCTTTACCGCTAATAACGATGACCGCTATTTGAGGATACTTCTTTTTAATAATGGGCAATAATTCTAAGCCACTCATAGAGGGCATCACAAGGTCTGTCATAACGATATGATAGCTTTTGTTTTCCAGAGCGTACAGAGCGTCTTCAGCTGAGACAGCAGTATCTACGTCATAGTAGTTATCTAAGTGTCGTTTAAAAATATCCCGTGTATCCTCTTCATCGTCTACAACTAATATTCTTGGCTTATCATCCATTTTAGTCATCCTCTAATTTATTGTAGTGTGGCATCAACTCTTTTTGAAGTATAGGGTAAAGGTGCTCCCGACATTAGGTATTGAAGAGACTTCAATTTTACCCTCATATTTTTCCATAATGCTCCGGGTGATAGAGAGTCCTAAGCCGAATCCTGTCCCTAAATCGCTCCATTTAGTTGAATAGTCAGGCTCGAAAATTCTCTCTATATTGTCAGGTTCAATACCGATGCCAGTATCTTTTATCTCTACTATTATATAATTATCTTTTAGATGAGTGTTAACAGTCAACTCCTTTTTCTCTCGAGTCTCCATAGACTGAATAGCGTTGTTCAAAAGGTTGGCGATACATAGTGATATCTCACCTGCAGTAGCGTTGATTTTCAGCTCTTGTTCGGATAAGTTCTTTATCAACTTTACGTTCTGTGCGTAGAATGTATTATGATTACACATTTCAAGCTCTTGATTTACTATATCGTTAATATTAAGAGGTCTCATCATTGAAATGCTATCCTCTCTAATTTTGGAGAGTAGTAGCTTCACCATTTTGGCGATATTGTTCCCAGCCTGATGTATTTTCTCAACATCAATTAGGTCGGGGTGTTCTTTCTTTATTAGTTGAGCGTAGCCGACAATAGAGTTTAGTGGCGAGTTTATATTATGGACAATTCCTTCGACAAGTCTACCCAGTTCGGCCAAGCGGTTACTTTTGATCAGTTCAAGCTCGAGTCTTTCTCTTGCTTTCTGTTCTCTTGTTTCTTTGGTAATATCGGTGATGCTGGTAACGTAGCGTAGTCCACTTGAGTCATCCACCGCTTTAATATTGAAGATAACAAATTTGACAAACTTTTGTTGGTGCGGGTTATTCAAAACCAAACGGGGGATAAACAACCCTTGTTCTTTAGCTCTCTTTTGGAGTTTATCACTCATCTCCACGAGCTCAGGGAGGTATTTACCAAGGATTTCTTGGTATGAAGTGGCGTCAAACAGCTGTAATGCTTTTGGGTTACAGAGTATAATCTTGAAAGAGCTGTCCATCCATAAGATAGCGGAATCTAAGTTGTTGATAATGATTTTATATTCTAATAGAGACTGGCTATACCGATTCAAAGATTGGTTCATCTGGTTGAAAGTGTTAACTATTTCACCGAGTATTCCATGATATGCTTTATCCATTGAAATGATATTAGCTGGATTCTGTTCAATCTCTTTCATAGTCAGGTTGAGCTCTTCCAGAGGGGCTATGATTTTGCGACTAAACCAAGCACCAGAGATACTGATCATCAGTAGAGACATCGCTAAAATGATAAGTAAAAAGACTAAAAGTCCTCGATGAGCAAAGTTATTATAATCTCGGTTATATGGCTGGATAATATAGAGGGTTGGCTCTTCAAAAACATCGTATCTGACAAACAGGCTTGTGGCCGCATCCCTTGCGATCCGCAAATTGGCATTTTCGCGTTGTGACGCAGTAGCTTTGCCGATCAGAGATTTTAGAAAGTTAAGGTGACTCTTTTGGTTATCTGGCAGATGGAGCAAGTCAAGATTATCGATAGTAGAGAAAGGGAATGTAGTTAAACCCGATATCCCCTCATAGTTTTTGAGTGAGAAGAGTTCAAGATAAGTTAATATACCAAGCAATTCAAGGTCATCATTTTCATCAGGGCTATAGAGATATTCATAAGTTAGAAGGAAGGTTTCATTACCTAAGAGAATAGGGAAGAACCCTTTCTGAACAGCTTTTTGAGACTGGACGAGCTCTTTAAGATAGTCTTTCAAAAAGATGAGCTGGTTTCCACACAATATTTCAGCATTGGTGTCATACACACCGACAATACCGTTATACCCTTCAAAATGCTGTTCTACAAATTGTTGTGCGGTACTACACTTCCCTCTTTTTATAGCGTTCACAAATTTTTCATTATCGGCTAACTTCTGGATTACAGAAAGTTTGTCTCTCTCATAGCTATCGTATTCATTATTAATTTTAGTGAGCGACTCGTTTGACTGCTTATCTTCATGTTGTTTGATACTCATTCTAACAATTTGCCACTCTAAGAGGGTAAAGATTGCCACCAAGGTAAATGAGACGACAAAGAAGAAGACAAAAACTCGTTTTTCATATTCTCCTTTCAGTATTTTAAGGTCTAATCTATTTTTTTTGCTCATAGGCTATTCACTATCAAGTATTTCTCTTATCTTACTCGCCAAGTTTTTAGCCGAGATAGGTTTTTGAACAAAGTAAACATTTTTTTCAGCAAGGGTCTTTTTAGATATAAGGTCGTCAGTATATCCTGACATAAATAGACATTTAATATTTGGATTTATTTCGAGCATTTTATTATGCAGCTCTTGTCCGTTCATTTCGGGCATAATCACGTCTGTAATTACAAGATCGATATTCTTAGTGGGGTCATTTAGATAGCTAAGTGCTTTCGACGGCATAGTAGTAGTTAACACAGTGTAGCCGTATCTTTCTAAGAGGGGCTGGATGACCTCTAAGATACTATTTTCATCATCTATTAGAAGAATAGTTTCGTCACCAGTTTGGTCGATATTAGTCTTTTGCTTGACTACTGGCAATAGCTTTGAACTTGTTTTCGGAAAGTATATGCTAAAGGTGGTTCCCGCTTCGGGCCCACTCTCCACTTTAATAAATCCTTTGTTTTGTTTCACGATTCCGTACACAGTTGCCAACCCTAAACCGGTATTTTTACCAATATCTTTTGTTGAAAAGAAGGGGATAAACAGCTGTTCACGGACTTTCTCAGACATACCAACACCGTTATCTGTTATTTTCAATACGACAAAATCTCCATTAGGAGCCTTAGCATTATTTTTATGTGGCTTAACATCCAAGCTGCAGTTTGAAGTAGAGATAGAAATAACTCCGCTACCAACGATTGCCTCTTGTGCATTAACCAAAAGGTTGGCAACAATTTGGTCTACTTGTACAGGGTCTATTTTAACGGGCCAGAGGTTGTTCTCAGGGTTCCATTCAAGTTTAATATTTTCGAGTATCAAGCTTCTCATCATAGAGCACATATCGCCTACTGCTTTATTGAGGTCTATTACTATTGGGTTGATAGTTTGATTTCGTGCAAAGCCTAAGAGTTGTCTTGTTATGATGGCGGAGTGTTGTGCAGCTTTTCTGATTTTGTCTAAGTATGAGCGGAATGTAGGTGTTAGGTCAGGCTCACACTCAACTAAATCGAGATAATTAAGGATAACAGTCATCATATTATTATAGTCGTGAGCTATTCCGCCGGCGAATTTTCCGATAGTATCCATTTTTTGAGTTTGGTTCAAAATTCTTTCTATTTCTTTCTGTTCAGTGACATCAATAGCAGAGAAAGTGATTCTGCTGATATCTTGAACTGAATTGAGAGTGGCGACGTTCAAGAAAATATCTTTAGTAGTGCCGTCTTTACATTTAAATTTAGTTTCGATATTCCCTGTTCCTTTTTCGTTCACTTGGCGTGTCAACTCGGTGCTAACTCTGAGATATTCTTCCTCATTTGGAAAAATAAATATAGAAGGCTGATGTAGCAATTCTTTTTCGGTGAATCCGGTTAGGTCACAAAGGTATTTATTAGCATCTACCAGACATCTGTCTATCAAAACTCCAATTCCTGCTGGAGCGCCCCTAAAGATTGATTGAATTTTAGCCTCACTTGCTTCCAAGGCTTCCACCATTTTCCTTTTGCTAAGAGCAACGCCAATACTGGCTCCAACATCTTCCAAAAACTCAATCAAGTCCAAAGATAGCATATCTTTTTTACGGTCACACAGTTGGATCAGCCCAATGATGTTATCTTTGCTTACTAAGGGGATAAGGGCGATCGATTCATAGTTTTCCATAGCACATCTTCTTTGATTTGGTAGAGGTCTCTTTTCTGGGCTTAATGATTCAGTCAACAGGCTACTGGAGTTAGTCCAAAAGCTTCCTTTTTTAGTGAAATAAGGTTTATGGGGGTTAAACTTACGGCTCAAGACTCTACCACACATAAATTTCATAATAGGTGTGTTATAGGAGTTTTCAGTGTGTTTATTCTCTTCAGTGAAGACGCAGAGTTTATGTTCATTTTTAATAAAATGTTCTGGGAGTCCATTAGTAAGAAAGTAAGGGTAACTATTCCCTTTTTGCAATCTAATTCCGACCGCTTCCGCCCCTGTATTCTCTTTAATCATTCTCAGAACATCTTTAAGGATTTCTGTTAAATCATCACCTCTATTAAGGCTGGTTAGAAGGGCTATAGCCAGATCTTTTTTATCTTCTTGAAGCTTACGTTCCGTGATATCACGGCCTACAGACACATATTCAATAAGTCTTCCCTCTTTATCAAAGATAGGTTTATCTCCCCATTGTTGCCAAACTTTTTGACCATTAGCGAGGATAGCCGAGTGCTCATAAAATGAGGCTTGTCCCTTTTCTTTAACCAGCTTAAGGTGATTACGGATGCCATCTCTTTCCTCTACAGGGGTTAGCTCGTGAATGTTTAGACCAATCAGCTCTTGTCGGCTTTTACCAAAAGCCCGGCAATAGGCTTCGTTAACGTAGGTAATAGTGCCGTCAGGTTTATATCTACAGATCATTTCGTTTTGTGATTCAACCAAAGACTGATACATATCTTCACTGATGACAAGTTTTTCTTCTACCTCAAGTCTGGCCAATAGTTGTCCTACCTGTCTACTAAACACCTCAGCATATGAGTTGTTATTGAACTTTGTTTCTTTCGGCATAAAGAGGGTGAAGTCGCCAAGTATTCTATTCCCTTTGTTTATATTAAGTAGTACGACATCCCCAATATCATTATTTTTCTCGATTAAATTAGTAAGTTCAGGTGGTAAAAGGTTCTGTGTCAGGGTAGTTAGAGAAGGAAGAATCGTCGTAACGCTATTTCTTATAGATTTGTTGAGAGCAAAATCATAGTCCCATTCAGAGCCAATAATATTCAAGTTAAGTGTTGATTCAGAGTGTTTGATAAGGTCTAAATCGCCGGACATTGCTTTAGTGATCAGCTTTTTACTTCTACTGTCATACTGGGAAAACAAAGCAAATTTAGCGTCTGTAAGGGTCAGCATCGTATCGGTAAAGAGCTGATAGTCCAAGTTTTCAATAGTCATATTAAGCAGTTTCTCTGAGATCATCATTAATTCGTCTTGCTTAACGTTAGACAGGTGTGTAAACAAGGTCGTAAAGTATCCATACTGCTCACTAAAAGCGAAAACCTTGTACCACCTATTTAGGGACTCAGAGAAGCTTTCGAACGATATGTTTTTCCCTTTTAGAGCCACTTCCCCGTATATTTTAATCCAATCTATCTGATCCTGTTCAATATCGACGATAACCTCTTTGATGCTTTTATTAACAATCTCATTAGACTTAAGTCCCGTAAACAGTTCAAATGTCTTATTAGTTTCTAAAAAGATGTAGTCAACCACCCTGTTTTCGTTATCTACTACAACTTTATGGTGAGAGTAGCCTATTACAGATTGTTTTAATAAGCTTAGGTTATAAGCCTGCTTCATCTTAATACTCCTATATCAAAAATCGTATTTCTACAAACTTAAGTGCATCATTCAGAGCTTGCATAAAAGACTATATTCTAGGTGTTTGATAAACAGATGATTGTCAAGTGTTTTTAGCGGAGGCAAAAATAGCAGCTCCTAATGCTCCAGTATAAAATGGCTCTTCTATGACCAAGATTTTTTTGCCTAACACATCTTCTATGGCGTGTTTTATAGCCGAATTGAGGGCTACGCCACCGGTCAATGCGACCGGCTCTTGCCAAAATACAGCAGATAGAAGATTCTTTACCCTCATCGCCACTGCATAGTGAACACCTTTTAGAATATCATTATGCTGATAGTTATTGTTTATCAAGGAAATAATTTCAGACTCAGCAAAAACGACACAAGTGCTTGATATTTCTACATTATTTTCAGCTTTAAGTGCCATTTTACCCAACTCTGAGGTCGAGAGCTTAAACAGTTGTGCCACCTTTTCCAAAAAACTCCCAGTGCCTGCTGCGCATTTATCATTCATAGCAAAGTCTTCAACAATCCCCTCTTCACTGATACAGATAGCTTTGGAGTCTTGTCCCCCTATGTCGATCAAAGTTCTGACTTCAGGATAGAGTGTAGCGACCCCTTTAGCGTGACAGCTTATTTCTGAGATATATGGATAGTCGAGTAGTTTACGTCCATAACCTGTAGTCACGATGGGGATATTAGTCTCCCCATTAACCGCCTTTATGCCTTTATTAATCAATGACTTAGCTGTATCGAGGGGGGTAGTCCCGCTTTCGACAATATCTTTATGAACGATCCTATTTTCAGTAGCGTTCCAAAAGACAATTTTAGTATTTCGTGACCCAATATCCAATCCTGCGCAAATCATTTAGTCATACCTCTAACTCATTTTAGAATATGGATATAGGTGTTATCTGTAGTGAAATAAGTAGCGGCAAGCTCTTCAATATCGTCTCTGTTAACATTCAAGAGTCTCTTTTCTCTTTCGAGGTAATATTCATAGGTGTAGCCCAATACTTTAATCATAGCGAGTGATGTAGATTGGCTAAGCACACTCTCTTCTGAGCGGAGTCGATTACCTCTAATAGTATTTTTAGCGATTTGCAACTCTTCATCGGTGACCCCATTAACACTAACGTCGTTTAAAACCTCTCTTATAATCTTCAATGAGTGTTTCCATTTATTGCGATCCACAAGAGCGCTAACGGCGTAAAATCCCATATCTTGTAGAGGGAGGTAATCAAATCCAACAGAGTAGGCGTATCCCCAGTTTTCACGGAGCTCAGTAAACAGCCTTGAGTTCATATCTCCGCCGATTATTTGGCTAAGGACGTTAAAAGCGGTGCTTTTCATAGTTTCTTTTGCAGGGGTTGCGTATCCTCCCAGGTGGATAATAGTTTGTTGATTATCCAGTAGCTCTCCCACTTTGTAGAGTTTACCAGGGTTAAGAATAATGTCAGCCGGTATTTTAGTTGTCGGTTTAGCCGGTTGATTGAAGACGCGATTACAGTAGTAAAGCGTATTTTCAAAGTCAAAGTCACCTACAATAGCCAGAGTCATCTCGGAGATGGAGTAGTAATTTTGGAACCATTCGATCATTTTTTTACGACTAATATTTTTAAGCTCTGTTTTCCCCCCTTCTTTATCGATAAGGTTACTTTCGATGCCAAAGAGTTGTTTTTTCCAGAGATAGCTGGCGTAATGTGCCGGATAGTCTTTAGCTCTTTCGAGTGCACTGATAAGTGTTCTTCTCACATTTTCGATATGTTCTTGAGGGAAGGTAGAGGAGAGCATAATTTCAGCCAAGAGATCGAGAGAGGTAGTTAGAAGTTCTGGGAAGCACTTGATTTTGAGAACTGTAATCTCTTCGTGAGTCGAGATATCCAACTGTATCCCGTGTTTGGAGCAATATTCTATCATTTGCTCGTGAGAAAATTTTTCATTCCCATAGAGCAGCATAGTAGAGGTCAGAAAGTTGACCCCTCTCGTTTTACGCCGCTCGTTGAGCTGTGAGACAGGGAATGCTGCGGTAATACCGATAGTAGGTCTACCGGTCATTCTTTTAAAGAGTATATTAGTTCCATTCTCTAACTGAGTCTCGTAATAATTTGCCTTTATCTCACCATTCTCAATTCTTCTTTCTTGGAGTATTTCGACCTGTTTTTGGATTTTCGAGGTCAGGCTAAACTTCTTTCCAAGATGATATATGCCTAACTTATCAAAAGTGTAGTATTGTTTAACCATCTCTTGTAGCTGTGATTCAGTGACTGAGTTGATCAAGTTTGGATATTCGATAAATGTTTTGTAGTCACCCAACAGCTCTTCAGAGCCCAAGCTCATACCGAGGTATTGCATATACTCCAAGGAATAGCGGTGTGAGTGCATAAGCTCAGTTTTGACCTCTTTGAACTCATCTATACTGAACCCCAAATGTCTTATCCGGTCAAACTCTTCCAGGAAGATATTGATTATCTTTTCTACGTTTGCACTATCAGTCGGCATCACCATTATAATCGATATACCAGAGTTACTCCCAGTATACGAATCGACTCTAATCTGTTCCACCAAACGCTCTTTTATATACAGCCTCTTATGAAGTCTTGATTTTTTACCAACTGCAAAGATACGTGTGATTATGCCCAGTGCGTGAGAGTTTGGATCTTTGTCTGACAGCTCCGGTAGGGCGAAAGCTAAGACAGGCTTAGAGATTTTTTTTACGACTGAATTTATGGAGAGTTTGGCAGGGTAGACAGTTTTGTAGTCGGCAAACTCAATTTCAGCCCCTTTTATCCAATCGCCGAAAAGCTCATCAACATACTTCAGTAGCTCATCCTCTTCGAAATCACCAGAGACGACTAAGAAGCAGTTTTGTGGTATATAGTATTTCTTATAAAACTCTTTCAGCTCTTCATATTTTGAGTTTTGGATCGATTCTTTAGTCCCTATTATCGGTTTTTTATAAGGGCTTTGCTCAAAATACATCAGAGGCACACGTTCGACAAAATACTCATCCGGATCATTATTATACTGATTAATCTCTTCTAAGATAACCCCTTTTTCTACCTTGAAATCTCCTTTAGAAAAGTTTGAATGTCTAACTAACTGGCTTAGCAAGTCCATCCCATCTTTTAGAAACATAGAGGATAGGGTTAAATAGAAGCAGGTAGAGTCAAACTCGGTATAAGCGTTGATATTACTACCGAGAAAAGAGGCTCTGACCGAGAGCTCATTGTCTGGATATTTATTGGTCGACTTAAATACCAAGTGTTCTGTGAAGTGTGAGTATCCCGCTTCATTCTCTTTTTCCCAGCAGGAGCCCATTCTAACAAGTAATTGCATTGAAACTACAGGGTGATTACGATTTGGTGTGTATATAACTTTGAACCCATTTTTCAGGGTTATTGATTTAACAGCTTCTAAAATCTTCTCTTCTCTTAACAACGAAAAACTCCTCGTTTATTTTTCCCATTCTATACAAGCATAAGCGTTATGATTATGAATCGATTCAAAGTTTTCAGACGATACTTTGAATGCAGTTATTCTACCATCATTCTTTAATAGTAGAGCTAAGTCACGGACTATATCTTCGACAAATTTTGGATTATCGTATCCCTTTTCGGTGACATACTTCTCGTCAACCCGTTTCAATAGAGGATATACCTCACAACTGGCAACTTGCTCCACATATTCAATAACCTCTTCTAACCAAATAAAACCATCATAATTCAGCTCAACTTTAACTACCGACCTCTGATTATGTGCCCCGTAATCACTCATCTCTTTAGAGCAGGGACAGACCGTAGTTATCGGCACTTCAACGCCGATAGTAAGCTTAAAAGTCTCTCCGTATGAGGCTAAAAAGAAAGCATCATAGCTCAAAAGCGATTCGATACCGCTCACCGGTGCCCTCTTTTTGATGAAATAAGGGAACTTAAGGTTCATATAAGCACGGTCTGCAGTGAGCTTTTTCTTCACGGTTTTAAGGATATCGGGCAAGTTTTCAACCAAATCCTTTTCGTGATATTTATTCAGCACCTCTATGAAGCGACTCATATGAGTTCCGCGATTATAGTGGGGTAGTTCAACAAAAAAGTCAATATCTGCTATAGTTTGTTGCAGTTCATTATCTCTGTCTTGCACGACGATTGGATATTTCAGGTCTTTTACGCCGACCTTATCTATTTTTTGATTTCTATTATCTTGTCTACTCTGAATATCTTTGTCTATCATTCTCCATTCCTTATATATTTCTTAATCCCTTCTGTTCTGAGCGATACAATTTCATCATCAATATAGTAAAAGAGGATCCCATCAACGTTATTAACCGACTTAATTAGTTCGATCCCTTTTTCCGGTGGCAACAGAAAAACAGAGGTCGATATAACATCTGCTAAAGTTGCGTCAGGTGCCAGTATAGTCGCAGAAATAATGTAGTCAACAGGGTATCCATCTTTTGGACTGATGATATGATGATACTTTTTCCCCTCATACTCAAAATATCGTTCATAATCACCAGAGGTGACTACTGAGCCGGTATCAAGCTCCAAGACTTCTATCATTTCGCTTGGTGAGCGGGGATGTTGGACACCTATTTTAAGAGGTTTTTTATGTTCACCAAAGACCCTAATGTCTCCGCCGGCATTGATAATACCAGCTTCAGCACCGCTTTCAATGGCATATTCAATACACTTATCAACTATATAACCTTTGGCGATACTACCAAGATTGAGGCGCATCCCTTGCGGCTTTGAGAGGGTCGTTTTGCTGAGTGACAACTTAGAAAAACCGGTCAACTCCAAAGCTGCAGCTATCGAGTCTGCTGGAGGGGGATAGGTGCGTCCGCCACCCCATAAATCGCTTAAGACACCAATTGTGACGTCATACATACCATCAGTTAATTGGTGGTATTTTTTAGCAATCGATAAGATCTCGTGATACTCATCGTCGATGACAAATTCATTCTCATTGCCATAATTCATCAGCCCTAACTCACCTTCTCTATTATAGTATGAAAACTTTTTATCATACTTTTCCATAAGGTCAAAGGTCTGATCAACTATATCAGAGACGTCATTTTGCTTGCTTGTGAGGGTTATTTCAACAAAAGTTCCCATCAGTATTCTCGTTTTTGAATCAGTAAACGTCTGATTCCGGTATCTATACACACCGATAGCAAAAAGCGCTATGATGATCGCAATATTGAGTATATTTCTTTTTTTCATCTACTTTCCATCCTTTGGGCAACACCTCAAGTTTTTCCTATCATTTCATCAAATATTAGTCATAAAAATTGTCAACTCAAAGGATGAACTTGAAAACAGGTTAGCTGTCTCAAAAGGGTAAATAATTGCCTTTTTTCGTTCCCTAAAAGCCTTCTGATTTCGACTAATTTAATCACCTATTTTAAAGCTGTTTTCTAACCATCATCTAAGGGGAATGTAAGGGGGATACTCGTAGGCGGCTATGGTCCGCCTTTTTTCTGGAAAGTATAGATAACTTGTCAAGATCAGGATGATCTTAAGGCTGGCGTAAAAGAGAGTAAGCCGCCTTAGGCTTCGAGCCAATCTCGT